>CAZQJF010000205.1:0-5896 GCA_964593735.1 uncultured Streptomycetaceae bacterium
GATTGAGGGTGAGGGAAAGAAGCTGCGCACTACAAGCTTCATTTTGTTATGCACTTAGGGAGATACCGCGGGGGCGCCGCAGGCTGGCTGCGGGCAGTCCGCGCCGCTGAAGAACCGCTGCGCGAGCTCGAGCGCACCAGCGCCGAATGCCGCCCCGAACGCTTCATCGAACGGGGCGCGCATTTGCAGGCGGTCGAGCAGGCCGCGGAACCGCTCTTCACCGCCGGCTTTGAGATGCGCGAGGAACATCATGCCCTGGCGATAGAGCATGGCGATCCTGAGCCTCCAGAAATCCGCGTTCTTGCGGCGGGTGTCGTCGTGCGTCGCATCCGGCAGGAAGTGCCGTCCCGCTGCGATGGCGTTGCGCGCGTCGTCTTCGCTCACGAGGTCGGCGCCGCCGCTCGAGGCGACGAGCGACGCGAGGCCTTCGTGGAACCATACCGGAATCCGCATGGTGTAGTGCCCGAGCTGCTGGCCGAGGTGCAGGTGTGACAACTCGTGCACGAGTATCGGATACAGCCGCGCGGGCTCACGATCGAACAGGCGCGGCGCGAGCAGCAGGCGGTTGTCGTAAATCACCGCTGCGGTGAACCGCGTGCCGCCCGGCACCGCATCCTCAAAGCATGCGCTGGTGCCGCAGACGTGGATGACGACCGGTGCGGGGAAGGGTCGGTAGTGCCCTGCCTCGACCTGGCCGATGGCGGCGGGGAGCAGCTCCGCCACGCGCTCGGCATAGTGCTGCGCGCCCGGCTCGTAGCGAACGCGTTCGTCCGCGGCGAGCGTCTCGAACCGCTCGAGATCCAGCATCGCGTCGCGGTGCGGCTGGACGGCGGCACAGCCGGCGAGGGCCAGCACCGCCAGAGCTGAGAGTTTGCGCCCCATGACGCAAAGTATAATCTTGAGCCGCAGATAAACGCAGATGAACGCGGATTGCCAGTCGTGAAGGCGCGAACGGCAGCCCGCGCTTGTCCGCGTGTATCTGCGTGTATCTTGCGGATAAAATCACTGCCATGAGCCAAGCGAAGCGATTTCCGTTGCAGGGCGTCAAGGTCATCGAGCTGGGCACGCTGATCGCCGGGCCGTTTTGCGCGCGCATGCTCGCCGAGTTCGGGGCGGAAGTGATCAAGATCGAGCCGCCGCAGACCGGGGACCCGCTGCGGAAGTGGCGCAAGCTGCACAACGGCACGTCGCTGTGGTGGTATGCGCAGGCGCGAAACAAGAAATCGGTGACGCTCGACCTGAAGCGCGCGGAAGCGCAGGAAATCGTGCGCAAGCTGGCGGCCGGCGCGGACATCGTGGTGGAGAATTTCCGCCCGGGCGCGATGGAGAAGTGGGGGTTGGGATGGGATGCGCTTTCCGCCCTGAATCCCGGCTTGATCATGGTGCGCCTGTCGGGTTTCGGGCAGACCGGCCCGTACCGCGACCGCGCCGGTTTCGGGGCCATCGGCGAGTCGATGGGCGGACTGCGCTACGTCACCGGCTACCCCGACCGGCCGCCGGTCCGAGTGGGCGTGTCGATCGGCGATTCCATAGCCGCGCTGCACGGGGTGATCGGCGCCCTGATGGCGTTGCACCATCGCAACGCGAACGGCGGGCGCGGCCAGTGCGTGGACGTGGCGCTGTACGAAGCGGTGTTCAACATGATGGAGAGCGTGCTGCCCGAGTACGGCATGTATGGGCTGGTGCGAGAGAGAAGCGGCGCGTCGCTCCCGGGCATCGTTCCCTCCAATACCTACGTAACGCGCAACGGCAAGTACGTGGTGATCGGCGCCAACGCGGATTCCATCTTCAAGCGGATGATGAACGCGATCGGGCGGCCGGACCTCGCGGCGGACCCGGCGCTCGCCCACAACGACGGGCGGGTCGCCCGCACCGGGGAGATCGAGCAGGTGATTGGGCAGTGGGTTGCGGCGCACGACCTCGATGAGGTGCTCGCCGTGCTGGAGCGCGCCGACGTGCCGAGCGGAAAGATCTACGATATCGCCGACATCGCGCAGGACGCGCAGTACGCGGCGCGCGAAATGATCCGGGAGTTTCGCCTTCCGGACGGCAGCGGGATCAAGCTGCCGGGCATCGTGCCGAAGATGTCGGAGACGCCGGGCGAAACGTGCTGGGTCGGACCGGAACTCGGCGAGCACAACGCGGAAGTATTCGGCGCGCTCGGCTACAGCGCGGATCAGCAGCGGGAGTTGAAGGGCAAGGGCGTCATCTAGCAGCCTGTCGGACTTGAGGTTCCGACACGCTGCTAGACAACCTCCCCGCACTCGCCGTCCCGCCCCTTCCGCCACGCGCCCGCCGGCGCATGCCCGCACGATCCCCTGAGCGGGCCGCCGCCGTTCAGCGCACGCCGAACAGACCGGTGATCCCGATGATGATCAGGTAAAGGGCTACGATGTAGTTCAGCAGGCGCGGCATGATCAGTATGAGTACTCCGGCGAGGAGGGCGACGAGCGGCCCCACCTGTAGGGTCAGGTTCATGTTCATGTTGTTTCCTCCTTGTTGATTCCGCCTCAGCCGGCTGGCGTTGCGCGGTGGCCTTTGGACAAGGCGGATCGCGCCGCGTGCAATTTGTGGGCTTTTTCCAATCAAATCAGATTGCTTATGCCTTTCGCATCGGCGAAAATAGGCTGCAACGGCACTCATCGGAGCACTCGACGGAGCTGAGCCCCATGATCATCCGGGACATATTGAAGATGAAAGGCGGCACGATCTACAGCATCGGGCCGCAGGGCACCGTGGCCGAGGCGGTCAGCATGATGGTGGCGCACGACATCGGCTCGCTGGTCGTCCTGGACGGCGCAAACCTGGCCGGCATGCTCACTTTCCGCGAAGTTCTCAAGGCGCTCGAAGCGCGCCAGGGCAGCCTTTCCGGGTTGAAGGTCAGAGACGTCATGCTCGGAGACCCGGCGTGCGGCGAGCCCGAGGACTCGCTCGAGAGTTTGCGCGAGCTCATGAACAAGAACCACATCCGGTATCTGCCGGTGAAGGAAGGCGGCAAGCTGCTCGGTGTGATCTCGTTCCACGATGTTGCGAACGCCGTGATCAGGGAAACCAGCTTTCACAACCGCCTGCTGAAGAGCTATATCAAGAACTGGCCGGAAGAAGAATCCGCTAAATAGGCGCGAGTATCCGGGACGACGCAGTTGGACACCTTTCCACGCCCAACCGTACTCGTTACTGTCCCGCGGATTCTTTACCAAGGGCTTTCTCGAGCGGTAACTGCTCAACCAGGAACGAGTGGAGGCAAGTGCCAACCGATCGAGGCCGGCCGCGTCCCGGGCGCGCGGTAGCAATCAACAGCCGTCCACGGCGCTCGCCGGATGTCGCCGGCCGCTCCGCCCTGCCGAATTCCGGTCATGGTTGCCGAGATTCGGTCGCCTCCCGCTGCGATTTCAGTCACTTGCGCCTTTTCTAAGCGGGTAGCTTCATCTACAATCCTTTGAACCATACGACCGGGAGCGGCCAAACACAAGCTGCCAAGGCAGGAGGCGCAAGTGCTGAAATGGATGGGGGGTGGCAAAGTAGACCATCCCATGGCCGAAGCGAAGCAGGCGCGTCAACTCGTCGCGGAACTGCCTGCGAACGATGCGGCCAAGGCGCTGCAGGAAATCACCGAATGGCTGGAGTCCCTCAATCAGACCGAGGGCTTCAAGGTCGATCGGCGGTTCGAGAACGTCGATCTGCTCGACAGCGCCGCGAAGAACCACCAGCGCAAGCTCAGCCAGGATTACCTGTCGATGGCGCGGCAGCAGAAGTTCCAGGAGAACAAGCTCTGGAACTCAGTCTCGGGTTTCTGGAGGGCGCTGGGCGACGCCTACATCCTGTGCATCGATCAGCATGAAAGCGGCGCCGGCGGGGCGACCTCGGTCAGGAAGAGCTTGCCGGTCATCGTCGCGCGCGCGCTGCGCGTCCTGACGCTGCAACTGAAGTGGCTGTTGCTGCGCTACGGCCCGGTCGAGCCCCGCCTGTGGGCGCAGCTGGCGCGCCTCTATCAGATCTCGGAGCAGAAAGGTTTCACCGAAAGCAAGGTCTCGGTGTACCCCGGCGTGCACGGCGAAGGCACCATCAGGCACGAATTCCTGAAGTCGCTGATGCTCGCCGCTTCCTCCACCGACGGGCTGCCGCCGGTCAGGCAACAGATCGCGGAGCGCGTGGTTGCCCAGTATGCCCACCACTTTCGCCTTTCCCGCGCTCCCGAAGACTGTAACTATTGCTTCGACCTCGCCTCGCCGAAGCCGCCGGTGCGGCTCTTCCAGGGGGCGAGCGCGGGCGCGAACATGCTTTTTTTCGGGGCCGGCGAAGGGCTGGCGCAGCTTACCCAGTTGACCAGTCAGGTGGTCGAGAGCGGCGCGATCCCGAAGGACATCAATCTCGGCGGCACTTATGAAAAAGACGTGGTCATCGGCACGTTGAAGCACCTGCTGATGTACTGGGCCGACAAGCCGCCGGAGCGCAGCTCCGAACGGCGCAAGACCGCTTCCCGCATCACGGTCGTGCCTGGACTGAGCGAAATACTCAATATGATCGATCCCGCGAACAGCGATGCGCTCGACTTCAGCCAGGACACCAACCAGTCGGCGGAAAGCTGGATCGTTGAAAACGTGAGCGACGGGGGCTACGGGGCCATTATCCCGACGCTCAAAGCCGATTGGATCAAGGTCGGGACCCTGATCGGCCTGCAGGGCGAGGGCAAGAACTATTGGGGCATAGGCATGATCCGGCGCATCACCCGCGACGAGCACCAGCAGCGGCGCGTAGGCATACAGCTCCTGTCCAAGACCGCCATTGCGATAAAGCTCGCGCGTTCGGGCGCCGTCTCGGGGTTCAACGCCGGTCGCGAGCCCGGCGGGGCGATCCTGTTGTCCACCTCGCCCGACAGCCATGGTGAAGTCGGAGTCGTGATGCGCGAAGGCATCTTCAACGGGCGCGACAGCCTGGAAATGACGGTGCGCGAGAAAGGCTACCTGCTCATGCCGTCGCGGATGGTCGAGGGCGGCGAGGACTTTGACTGGGCCAAGTTCAAAGTCATGCAAAGAGGCGGGTAGGCGGGTAAGCGGTGAGTAGAACCGGTCTCAAAAACGGGACACCGACAGGATTAACAGGATGAACAGGATGAACAGGATTGCAACCTAAAAAACATCCTGTAAATCCTGTCATCCTGTCTGTTTTTCATCTTGACCCGCGCGTCAATCAGGGTTTTTGAGACGGCTTCTAGTCCCCGGGGCACTCGTTAGTGCCTTTTTTATCGCCAAAGTATGATGTGACGCACCGGGTAGCCGGGAGAAGAAAGGAACAACCGTGGCCGCGCCCCCCGACAATCTCAAGCTCGACGTCTTCCCGCACATCTTTCCGCAGTCTTTCTTCGAGCGCGTGAAGGCGCTCGCCGGGAGTAATCCGGCGCTGGCGGGCTCGATCATGCGCTGGCTCAATATCCCGGTGCTGTGGGACCTCGACGCGCGCCTGCGCATGATGAAGCGGTTTCCGGGCTACCGGCAGATACTCACGTTGTCGCTGCCGGCGATCGAGTACCTTGCGGGCCCGGAGGAATCCCCCGCGCTGGCGCGCCTCGCCAATGACGGCATGGCCGAAATCGTCGCGGAGCACCCGGGGCAGTTTCCCGCGTTCGTCGCCTCGCTGCCGATGAACAACGTGCCCGCGGCCCTCGAAGAGATGGACTACGCAATCGGCAAGCTCGGCGCGAAAGGGATACAGATCTTCACCAACGTGAATGGACGGCCGCTGGACGACCCGGAGTTCTATCCGGTGCTCGAGCGCTGCGTGAAAAAATACGACCTGCCGATCTGGCTGCACCCGGTTCGCACGTCGAAGTTCGTGGATTATCCCGGGGAAAGCAAGTCCAAGTACGAGATCTGGTGGCTGTTCGGCTGGCCCTACG
>CAZQJF010000206.1:0-5891 GCA_964593735.1 uncultured Streptomycetaceae bacterium
GACTCGGGGACAGCATGGTTCGCTACACCTTTACTGTCTGGGACTTTCACCCATTGCTCCTTGCCGGTCTCCCGGCGCACTCAGTGTAACTTTTCCATCAGCGGTAACGTGGGTGCCCCAGAACTCTTACACTGACCCTATTTATTTCGGTCAGGGCCGTCGACAGGGAGAAGCAAACTCCGATCAAGGGCGCGCGCGTGGTCATGCACCCATACCGGGCGGCGTAAACGGGACCGGGTCCACATTTCCTGCGATACAGTGGTGAAATTTGAACCCGGCCCTATTTACTCTGCCGTCTCGGCGGTCCGAAAGCGGCTAGAAGCGGTCGCTCCGAACGAACCGTCGCTCTTTTCACCGCATTCGTCGTCCAAATCAGGCGTCCGTCGCAAGCCGATTGCCGGCTGCGCTTCATCTCGCTAATTTTCTTCCCGCAACGAAGCGTTGCTCACCAAGAGAGGCGAGACATGAACCTGCTCAGACGCAATACCGGCCGGATGTCCAACGTGACGACTTTCTCGCTCCTGCTGCTCGTCGGGGCCTGCGCGAGCCCGCAACCATCGACGTCTGTGGTTCAGGTTCCGGACAGGCTCAAAACCGGCGCAGGCGAGTCGCTGACGATGATTGTTCCCGCAAAGGGTGTCCAGATCTACGAATGCCGCGCCGGGAAGGACCAGCCCGAAGGATACGAATGGGCGCATAAGTTTGCCGACGCAGACCTCTTCGACCAGCGCGGAAACCGGATCGGGCGACACGTCGGCGGTCCGTATTGGGAATCGACCGATGGCAGCAAGCTGGCGGGCAAGTTGAAGGCACGTGTACAGGCGCCAGTCGCCGACGCGGTCCCGTGGCTCCTTCTCGCCGTGAAGTCCGTCGGGTCGGAAGGCTCGTTCAGCAAGGTAACGAGCATACAGCGCGTCAATACCGTGGGCGGCGCAGCGCCCAAGACCGGGTGTTCTAAAGCCGCGGCCGGCACAGCGGCACGCATCGCTTTCACGGCGGACTATTACTTCTTCACCGCCTCAGCCACGGCGCAACGGAAATTCGTGATCAAGCCTGTGGCCGAAAAGAAGCTCAAGCAACTGCCGCCCGGACGGCTGTATTGGCTGGTCGAGAATCTTCCCACGCTCGCACAGGCTCAGGCCGCCGCAGGTCCGACGTCACTGGCTGTCGAAGTCGCGGGCAAAGTCTGGCTCTTCACGCTCGGGCCGAGCGGCGGGTCGACGCCGGGCGCAACCAAGGTAGTCGAGATCGGGCCCGTGCCGCCGATCACTGCGCCCGAGTATCTGCTGCGCATCAACAACGTGGGCGGGCCGCCCGGGGTCAAGACGCCGGTTCATACGCATCCGGGCTCGGAGACGTTCTACGTGCTAACCGGCCGGCTGGGCCAGAAGACTTCGCACGGCGCAAGCCATGTCGAGGCCGGCCGGTTCATGAATGGACATGGTGCCGACATGCCGATGGAGGTCTCCAGCAGCGGCACGAGCGATCTCAACGCCCTCGTCATGTTCGTCGTGGACGCCACCCGGCCGTTTTCATCGCCGGCCAAGCGCCCGTAAATCCCGGTGACGTGCGGCTGTATGAGGAATGCCTGATAATAAAGACGCGCCGGCGGGCTTGACCGGCGCGTTTCCCCCGCACAGGACGGCCGCATGCAGCTCGGGTTGCGCATGATCGGATTTCGCAGCCGCATGAACCGGGCGGCTGCCTCGCGATGGGTACCATGGTCGTCGCTTTGGCGCGGCGCGCTTCTCGCGCTCTGCATCGTTCTCGCCTTCTCCACGCAGTTGCTCTTCCAGATCGATCTGTACGCGAACTGGCCGCTGTCCGCTATCCTGCTCGGGTGGCTGGATCACCTGGTGGATCAGCTCATCGTAGGCGCATGCATCTTCGCCGCCGTTGCTCTTGCCGGGTTGCTGCCGATGAAGACGTCCTTCGGAACGCATGGGCTGGTCCTCGCGTCGATCGCCTTGGGCGCGGTTGCCGGAGAAGCCCTGCTCATGCTCCGCTTACCGTTCCCGCAGGGCGTTTCGGTCGCTGCGGTGCTCTTCGCGAAAAGCGCGCGCTGGATCGCCATCGGCGCGCTCGCGTATGCGTTCTTTGTTTTTCGAAGCCAGGCTGCGCAAGCCGCAGCGCAGGCGCATGAGAGCGACCTCCAGCGCGTGCAGATCGAATTGCAGATGACACAAGCGCGCCTGCAATCGCTGCGCGCGTACATCGAGCCGCATTTTCTGTTCAATACGCTGGCGAACGTGCATCGGCTGTACCGCACCGAGCCCGGTCGCGGGCGCGCCATGCTTGCAAACTTCATTGCTTATGTGCGCGCCGTCCTGCCGCAGATGCGACACGACCACACGACGCTCAGACAGGACGTGGAGCTCGCGCGAGCCTACCTGGGCGTGCTGCAGGTACGCATGGGCGCGCGGCTTCAAGTACATGTCGACGTTCCCGACGACCTCGCCGCGCTGCCGTTTCCGCCACTCGCCCTTTCCACGCTCATCGAAAACGCGATCAAGCACGGGCTCAACCCCATGCCCGAAGGCGGCGCGATCGAAATCACCGCGCGGCTTGCCGACGGGCAGCTCACCGTCGGCGTCGCCGACACCGGCGCGGGATTGCGCGGCGAGAGCGGCACCGGCGCCGGACTTGCAAACCTGCGGGCGCGGCTTGCCGCCTTATACGGCAATGCGGCGAGTCTCGAGCTCGAAGCGAACGTGCCGCGGGGCATACGCGCGACGATCTCGGTCCCGATGAAAGCACCGGCCGTGCAAATCGCATGAGCAGCCCCAGCACGACGTTGGCCGAAACCGTGGCGCGAAGTCCTTCGGGAGCACGGTTCTGGATGACGCGCGCCGCACTCGGCTTTATCGTCGGCGCGGGAATCGCAACGCTCGATTTTCTGTACTACCTCCAACTCGTCTCCGCGCCGGACGAAATCGGTTTCGGGTTGTTTGCCTCGTCGCTGGTCGTATGGTGCGGGGAGTGCATTCTGTTGGCGCTTGCGCTCGGCCTTGCAGAACGCCTAGCGAGTCCCGATGAACTGCGCGCCTGGCAGCTCGTGCTTGCCCTCGTCGGCGGGGTAACCGCAAGCGTGATCGTATGGCACGCATTCTCCATTCTCGTGCTGCGCGATCAGCTCGGGATGCGTCTGTTTCGCGACCACGTCGGACAGGCGGAAAACTGGGTGGGAGGCATGCTGTATAACGCCTGGCTCATGCTTTTCTTCGGCGGACTGATCGCCGTGGTAGTCGCATCGCAGCGCCGGCGAACGCGCATGCTGTCGGCTTTGCGCTCGGCAGAGATCAACCGGGCGACCTCGCAGCAACGCCTCGCGGAGGCGAGGCTCGCATCGTTGCAGGCGCGCATCGATCCCGATCATCTGTACCAGACGCTCTCACGGCTCGAACGGCTGTATGAGAACGACCCGCCCGCAGCCGACCACCTGCTCGACGAACTCATCGCCTTCCTGCGCAAGGCGCTCACCGAGTCCGCACTTCCTCAACCGAAGGAGGCACCATGAAGACATCGAGCAAGGCCCGAAGACAACTCCTGCTGGCAGGGCTCGGCAGTCTCGGCGCGCAACTCGCGCTCGGCGAAGCCCACGCACAGAACGCTGCGAAAGTGATGCCGCGCGCGTTCCGCGTCGCGTTCGAGAACGATCAGCTCCGCGTGCTCGAATTCACCGGACGGCCCGGCATGGGCATATGCGGCGAAAGCATGCACTCGCATCCTGCTCGTCTCGTTGTCGTGCTGAGTGACTATCAGGGAAAGGCAACGACGCCGGATGGGACGGTGCGCGAGAACGCACGCAAGCTCGGCGACGTAATCTGGAGAGAAGCTGAGACCCACAAAACCGAAAACGCAGGGAAAACCAATTCGCGCGTACTGATCATCGAGCTCAAGTCGCCCGCGAAGGCCAAGACATGATTGTCATTGCGAGGAGCGACGCGACCCTTCGACGGAGCTCAGGACAGGCTACGCAATCCCGAGACGCTCGAAACCCGGGGTGAGCGATCAGCGATGAGCGCGCGCAATCCAACCGCAGTGATCGCAGAAGACGAACCCGTGTTGCGCGCGCAGTTGAAGGAATTGCTCGGCGAGGTGTGGCCGGCGCTTGCCATCGTGGCTGCGGCTGAAGACGGTCTCCAGGCGGTGCAGGTGCTGAAGCAGCACGATCCGGACGTGTTGTTTCTCGACATTCAGATGCCGGGCCTGAGCGGACTGGAAGTCGCGCGGCACGCGAGCGGGCGGCAGCACGTCGTGTTCCTGACGGCATACGATCAATACGCGGTCGCCGCGTTCGACGAAGGGGCGGTGGATTATCTGATGAAGCCGGTGACCGCCGGGCGCCTGTCTACGGCGTGCGAGCGCGTGAAGGCACGCCTCTCATCGGCGCCTTCCAATCTCGACGGTCTGCTGGACGCGCTCGCCAGACGTGCTGCGCAGAAGAGCCCTTATCTGCGCTGGATCAATGCATCGCTCGGAGCCGAGGTCAAGCTGATTACGGTCGACGAGGTCTGTTATTTCCAGTCCGATACCAAATACACGCGGGTCGTCACAGGCGACGGCGAGTCTTTGATCCGCAAGTCGCTCAAGGATCTCTCGAACGAGCTTGACCCGGCGCAATTCTGGCAGATCCATCGCTCCACGATCGTGAACGCCAACACGATCGCGGGCGTATCGCGCGAGCTGTCCGGCCGGTTTGTCGTGAAGCTGAAGAATCGCAAGGAAACGCTGCCCGTAAGTCAGCAGTTCGCGCACCGGTTCCGGCAGATGTAACGAGCTTCGCTACGCCAGCGCCAGCCGCAGAATAAATCACGGCGACCTAGGCGGAGGCGAGTTCGTCGCCAGGGGCGCTTGGGCTGGGCGCGGCCTTGTCGCCCGACCCGGCGCCGCCACCTCGCAAGCTCGTAGCGGTAAACCCTGCGCTGCTCGCCAAGGCCGGCGGCTGCGCAACTCACCTACCGTTGACGCCTTTGTTAATAAATAGGGTCAGTGTAAGTTTTCCATCAGCGGTAACGTGGGTGTCCCAGAAATCTTACACTGACCCTATTGAATTACTGGCGCGCTTTGCGCGCGGCGTATCTGGCGTCGCGCGCGGCCTTCTGATCCCTTTTAAGCGCTACATCGGCCTCCATTTGGGCAACGCGCTCGGCGTCCTTGCGCGCCTTTTCCTCCGCGGCAGCGAGTGCTTGCCTGGCTTTCTCAGCCGCGCGTTCTGCGTCTCTGCGTTCGGCGGCGACCCGGTTCGCCGCCCTGCGTTCGGCCGTGCGGATTTCGCGTGCTCTTGCCGTTTCTACCTGTGCAGCCTGCCGCTCGGCGGACTGCGCGTCGTTAGCCAGCGCCGTTGCGCGTATCTTTTCCAGCTGGGCTTGCTTAGCCTTGGCGGCCGTCTGCAGGCGGTCCGCGAAACTTGGTTCTTTACGAGCCATGTCTTTGATCTTTCATTTCATAGGGCGTGACGGCTGACGACTGATGAGTGATGAATGATGAGTGACGGCCAACACCAGTCATGCGCGCGACGGAGTCGCGAACACCTTCTCCTCAGTGGGCCGGCCGCTGCGGCACGAAGTCCCTCTCGTTGATCCCGGCGACACGGACTGGCGTTTTCATCGCATCGCGGCGGAAGGGCTCGCCCAGCTCCTGGTTGAGCACGACCTCGATGAAGGTGGTCACGCGGTCTTTCATCTGCGCATCGATCGCGCTGCGCAGTGCCTGCGTGAGCGCGGGCGCGGTGTCCACCTTCACGCCCCTGACACCGCAGGCCTCGGCCACCTTCGCATAGTCGACACTGGCATTCAGCTCCGTGCCGACGAAGTTGTCGTCGAACCAGAGTGTGGTGTTGCGCTTTTCCGCGCCCCATTGGTAGTTGCGGAAGATCACCATCGTGATGG
>CAZQJF010000207.1:0-3346 GCA_964593735.1 uncultured Streptomycetaceae bacterium
GGTGAACGACTGGCAGGTCACGCACGAACTGCAGGATCTGCCGCCGCACGTCTGGCAGTTCATCAAAGACCGCGGCTTCCTCGGCATGATCATTCCCAGGCAGTACGGCGGGCTCGGGTTTTCGGCGCTGGGGCATTCGGAAGTGGTGATGAAGCTCTCCACGCGCAGCGGCACCACCGCCGTCTCCGTGATGGTACCCAACTCGCTGGGGCCCGCCGAGCTGCTGCTGCACTATGGAACCGATGAGCAGAAGAACCATTACCTCCCGCGGCTCGCGAAGGGCCTGGAGATGCCGTGCTTCGCGTTGACCAGCCCGGAAGCCGGCTCGGACGCCGGCGGAATACCCGACTACGGCATCGTGTGCCGCGGCGAATGGGAGGGGAGGCAGGACGTGCTCGGCGTCCGATTGTCCTGGGAGAAGCGCTACATTACCCTCGGACCCATAGCGACGCTGCTCGGACTGGCGTTCCGCCTTTACGATCCGGATGGAATGCTGGGCAAGGAGAGCAACCTGGGCATCACGCTCGCCCTGGTTCCCACCCGCACGCCGGGAGTGCACATCGGCCGCCGGCATCTGCCGCTCAACGCGGCGTTCATGAACGGGCCGAACTGGGGCAGGAACGTTTTCGTGCCGATGGATTGCGTGATCGGCGGTCCGGGTTACGTGGGCCAGGGCTGGAAGATGCTGGTGAACTGCCTTGCCGCGGGACGCTCGATCTCGCTGCCGGCGCTCTCGGCGGCGACCGGCAAGATGGCCGCGCTCTCGACCGGCGCTTACGGGCGCGTGCGCCAGCAATTCCGCCTCTCGATAGGTCGCTTCGAGGGGGTGGAGGAGGCGCTGGCGCGCATCGGCGGCAACGCCTACATCATGGAAGCTGCGCGCGTGATGACGGCGGGCGCGGTGGACCTGGGCGAGAAGCCGTCGGTCGTTTCCGCGATCGTCAAATACCACCTCACCGAGCGCGGCCGGCAGGTGATCAACGACGCGATGGACATCCACGCGGGCAAGGGCATCTGCATGGGCCCGAGCAACTATCTCGCGCGCGCCTACCAGGCGACGCCGATCGCGATCACGGTCGAGGGCGCGAACATACTCACGCGCACGATGATCATATTCGGGCAGGGTGCGATACGCGGGCATCCCTACGTGCTGAAGGAGATAGAAGCGGCGACCAGGGAACGGGATCCGGCCAAAGCGCTCGCCGACTTCGATGCGGCGTTTTTCGGGCACATCGCGTTTTTCGTGTCCAACGCGGCACGCACGTTCTGGTTGGGATTGAGCGAGGCGTTCTTCGTGAGTGCGCCCGGGGACCGCCATACCCGCCGCTATTACAGGCAGCTTACGCGGCTCTCGGCGGCATTCGCATTCACGTCGGACGTGGCGATGTTCGTGCTGGGAGGCTCGCTCAAGCGCCGCGAACGGCTTTCGGCCCGGCTCGGCGACATCCTTTCCAACCTCTATCTCGCTTCGTGCGCGCTCAAGCGCTACGAGGACGACGGGCGCCCGGCGGAGGACCTGCCGCTGCTGCACTGGTCGGTACGCGACGCGCTCACCCGGACCGAGGAGGCGTTCTACGGTTTTTTCCAGAACCTGCCCAATCGTTTCATCGCGTGGCTGCTGCGCGGAATGATCTTCCCGTCCGTGCTGCGCTTCGGGCGCGAATTCGAGCCGCCGCACGACAGGCTGGGTTCCGAGGTCGTGAACCTCCTGCTTGCGCCCGGCCCCGCGCGCGAGCGGCTGGCGCGCGGCGTATACATGCCGAAAGGGGAAGACGAGCCGATCGCGGTGCTCGAGGCGGCGCTGCGTGCCGTCATCGCGGCGGAGCCCGTCGGCGCCAAGATCCGCGCCGCGCGCGACAGCGGCGTGATCTCCAGCCGCGTTGCCGACGAGATCGTCGAGGAGGCGTGCGAGAAAGGCGTGATCACGCGCGAGGAAAAAACGGTCATGGAACGCGCCAAGGCGCTGCGCAGGAAAGCGATCATGGTGGACGATTTCCCGAAAGACCTGGGCAAGACCGAGATCTATCAGACGACGGAGCCCGTTATCCTCGAGCCCATGCGCCGGCGGCCGAGGACTGCAGGCGTGACGGGTGATAAGTGATGAGCGATGAGTGATCGGTTTCCCGCAGCGCGGGATTCTTTGCCACTCATCACCCATCACGCATCACTTTCCCATGAGCGACAGCGTACAGTATTCGGTGGAAGATGGCGTGGCGGCGATCACGCTCAATCGTCCGCACGTCATGAACGCGCTCGATGCGGAAATGATCCGCCGGCTGCGCGCGGTATGCGAACAGGTCGAGCGCGATGAAGCGCTGCTCTCGGACACCTTCGATGCGCAGAGGGCATTGGATGCCGGGCTGGTGAATCGCGTGGTGAGCGCGGAGCAACTGGCGGCGGAGACCGCGCGCATGGCGCAGCGGCTGGCGCTCGGCGCGACCCGCGCGTTCTCGGAAACCAAGCAGCTCGTCAACCGGAGCTACGAGCGCACGCTCACGGCGCAGCTCGAGGCGGAGGAGGACGCATTTGCGCGGTGCGCGGCGACGCGCGACTTCGCGGAGGGCGTGACGGCGTTCGTCGAAAAGCGCAAGGCTGAATTCAAAGGCAATTGAACCGCCAAGACGCCAAGGCCGCCAAGGAAGAACAGGAATTGATTTATGGGTCTAAGCGGAAAAACGATCTTCATCACCGGCGCGAGCCGCGGCATCGGGCGCGAGATCGCGTTGAGGTGCGCGCGCGACGGCGCCAGTATCGTGGTGACCGGCAAGACAGCACAGGCGCATCCGAAGCTGCCCGGAACGATACACAGCGTGGCCGCCGAAGTGGAAGCCGCCGGCGGCCGGGCGCTGGCGGTGCAGCTCGACGTGCGTGACGCAGACGCGGTCGCGGACGCGGTCCGACGCGCCGCGGAAGCTTTCGGCGGCATAGACGCGCTCGTCAACAATGCCAGCGCGATATCCCTCACGCGCACCCTCGACACGCCGGTGCGCCGCTTCGATCTCATGCTCGGCGTCAACGCGCGCGGGACCTTCGTGTGCTCGCAGGCCTGCATTCCGCACCTGGCGAAGGCGGCGAATGCGCACATCCTCACGCTGTCTCCGCCGCTCGACATGCAGGCGCGGTGGTTCAGGGATCACGCCGCCTATACCCTGTCAAAATATGGCATGAGCATGTGCACGCTGGGAATGGCGGAGGAGCTGCGGCCCGACGGCATAGCGGTGAACTCGTTGTGGCCCCGGACCACCATCGCCACCGCGGCCATCGAAATGAATTTTCCTGCGGCCATACTGCAAGCCAGCCGCAAGCCCGGGATCGTGGCCGATGCCGCATACGCCATACTCAATCG
>CAZQJF010000207.1:3446-5889 GCA_964593735.1 uncultured Streptomycetaceae bacterium
GAACTGGAGGAAAGCATGCCACAGGCAAAGGATCATCTGATCACGGAAGCGGCGGCGGTGACGCTCGACGGGTTGTTCCGTGAGCGCGTGAAGCGCACTCCGGACCTCGTCGCATACCGCGATTACAACGAGCAGCACGACAACTGGCGCGATTACACCTGGGCCCAGATCGATCATCAGGTCGCCCGCTGGCAGGCGGCGCTGGAAAAGGACGCTCTGCAGCCCGGCGACCGCGTGGGGGTCATGCTGCGCAATTCGCCGGAGTGGGTGACCTACGACCAGGCCGCGCTCGGGCTGGGCCTGGTCGTGGTTCCGCTCTACACGCAGGACCGCCCGGACAACTTCGCCTACATCATCAACGATTCCGGTTGCAAGGTGCTGCTGATCGACGGCCCCGGTCAGTGGCAGGAGCTCTCGGGCGTGAAGGGTCAGCTCGGCGGCCTGGTTCGCATCGTGTCGGTGCAGCCGGTGCCGGATTCCGGCGAGCCGCGGCTGATGTCGCTTGCCCAGTGGCTGCCCGGGCAAGGCGGCGAATCGCGGCACGTTGCGCGCGATCCGCAGGCGCTCGCAACCATCGTCTATACGTCGGGCACGACCGGCCGGCCCAAGGGCGTGATGCTCTCGCACCACAACATACTCTCCAATGCCGAGGGCGCCTGCAGCGTCCTGGTTGCCGGTCACGACGACGTCTTCCTGTCGTTCCTGCCGCTGTCGCACACCTTCGAGCGCACTTGCGGCTACTACCTCACGGTGATGACCGGCTCGCAGGTCGTGTATTCGAGGGGCATACCTCAGCTCGCGGAAGATCTGCAGGCGATCCGGCCGACGCTGCTCGTCTCGGTGCCCCGGATCTACGAGCGCGTGTACGGACGGATACGCGCGGCGCTGGATGACGGGCCGCCGGCGAAGAAAAAGCTGTTCCTGCTCGCGGTGAAGGTGGGCTACGCGCGTTTCGAGCACGAGCAGGGACGAGGGCCGTGGAAAGCCTCGTTCCTGCTGTGGCCGGTCCTCAATGCCCTGGTGGCGAAGAAGATCCTGGCGCGGCTCGGCGGGCGCATGCGGGCCGCGATTTCCGGCGGCGCGGCGCTGCCGCCCGACATCTCGCGCGTGTTTCTGGGCCTGGGTCTGACCGTGCTGCAGGGCTTCGGCATGACCGAAACCAGCCCGATCGCGACGGCGAACCGGCCCGAAGACAACGTGCCCGAAAGCGTGGGCACCACGATACCGGGCGTGCAGGTCCGCATCGGAGAGAGCGGCGCGCTGATGATCAAGGGGCCCAATGTCATGCTCGGCTACTGGAACAATCCCGATGCCACCAGGGCTATCCTGGGACCGGACGGCTGGCTCAATTCGGGCGACACCGCGCGCATCGACGCGGAAGGCCACGTCTACATCACCGGCCGCCTGAAGGAGATCATCGTGCTGTCGAACGGTGAAAAGGTGCCGCCGGTCGATATGGAGGCGGCGATCATGCGCGATCCCCTGTTCGAACAGGTAATGCTGCTGGGCGAGGGGAAGCCGTACCTGAGCGTGATGGCGGTCGTCAACGCCGACCAGTGGAAGAAACTGTGCGCGGAGCGCGGGCTCGATGCCGGTTCTCCCGCGACGTATCGCTCGAAGCAGGCCGGGGAGATCGCGGTGCAGCGCATCGCAGCCCAGTTGAAGGAGTTTCCCGGCTATGCGCAGGTGCGGCGCGTGAGCCTGACTGGAGACCCATGGACCATAGAGAACGGTTTGCTCACGCCGACCATGAAGCTGAAACGCGCGAAGGTGATGGAGAAGTTCAACGCCGAGATCGATGGAATGTATGCGGGTCATTGACCGGCGCTGACAAGAGTCAGGTTAAAGTTCCATGTTCAAGGTTCAATGTGCACGACAAGCCTGGAACCCGAACCCTCAACTTTAAACTTTAAACTTTAAACTTTGAACTTTGAACTTTGAACTTTGAACTTTGAACTTTGAACCTTGAACTTCCCATGAGCGAGCAACGCCCAGTCACGACCCTCCCTGTTGGCAAGGACCCCACGCTGAGATTGGTTCCCATGCCCGCCGATGCGAACCAGAACGGGGACATCTTCGGGGGCTGGATCATGGCCCAGGTGGATATCGCCGGCAGCATACCGGCCACGCGGCTCGCCAAGGGCCGGGTCGCCACGGTGGCGGTGAATTCGTTTCTCTTCAAGCAGCCGGTCTTTGTCGGCGATCTCGTCAGCCTCTATGCCGAAGTCATACGGGTCGGGCGCACCTCCATCACCGTCAACGTCGAGGTCTACGCGCAGCGCAAGCCGGAGCGGGAAGAAGTGGTAAAAGTCACGGAGGCGACGCTGACGTACGTTGCCGTGGGTGAGAACCGGCAGCCTCGTGTTGTATCAACGCAACAATGATGCGATCGCTTTCGGCTTTTTCGCTGTACTGCAGCCGCCGGGGAGTAAGATATTGGAAT
>CAZQJF010000208.1:0-5877 GCA_964593735.1 uncultured Streptomycetaceae bacterium
CTGGAAGGATGAAGGGTGAGCCGGGAATTCGAAGAACGTGCCTGCGCACGTTCGAGCCGGCGAACGCACGCCGCGATGCAGCGCGGCGGGCCGGGGTCGTAGACCAACGTGGAAGGATGACCTCAAAGTCTTGACTGCCGTTTTACTTCATCCCTCATCCTTCATCCTTCATCCTTCGGGTTACGCCGCCATCGGCAGCGTGACGCGCACCAGGGTGCCCGCTCCGCCGGCGCCGCTGGCGAGGTTGGCGTCTCCGCCGTGGCTTTGTGCTATCTCGCGCACGATGGCCAGCCCCAGGCCGACGCCCTCGACACCGGTGCCGAGCACGCGGTGGAAGCGCTCGAACGCGCGCTCGCGCTCGCCGGCCGGGATGCCCGGGCCGTTGTCCTCCACGCTCAAAACGATCTCGCGGGTGTCCGGCGTGACGCGAACGGTCACCTGGCCCCCGGTCTGCGTGTAGCGTATCGCGTTGTCGAGCAGGTTATTGAGCATTTCCTTCAGCAGGAATGAATCACCGTCGACGCGCGCCGCCGCCAGCGGGCTGTCGAACCCCAGATCGACATCGCGCGCGAGCGCGCGCGGCACCCATTCGGTCGTGGTATCCCGCGCCAGTTTCGCGAGGTCGAGCTTTTCCGTGGCGCGCGCGCGCTCGGCCCCCGGCTCCGCGCGCGCGAGGGACAGGAGCTGGTTGATGAGCCGCGTCGTCTGCTCGGTTGCTGCCTGCAACTGGCGCAGAGTGCTCTGTGCTTCGGGGGATTGCGCCTGGCGCAGCGCCAGCTCGGTCTGCGTCTTGATGCCGGCGAGCGGCGTTCGCAGCTGATGCGCGGCGTCCGCGATGAAGCGCTGTTGCGCGGCCAGGGCCCGCGACAGCCGCTCGAGCAGCTCGTTCATCGCATGTATCAGCGGCCGCACTTCCTGGGGCGTCTGCTCCTCGGGAAGCGCGCTCAAGTCCCGGTGCGACCGGTGCGCGATCTCCTTCTGGAGCGCGGTCAATTGCGAGAGCCCGCGGCCTACCGCGTACCATACGGCGAACGCCGCGAGAAAAATGAGCACCACCTGCGGCAGCATTTTGCGCAGCATGATCTGGCGCGCGAAATCCGTGCGACCGGTCACGGTTTCCGCGGTCTGGATCAGCACCATGCCTTTGTCGCGGTCGCCTTCGAGCGGCAGGGAAAGCGCGGCGATGCGCACCTGCCTGCCGAGAAACTCCGCGTCGTAGTAGGAGGCCTTGTCGGCTTCGGGTTCGGGCGGGAGCGGCAAACCCTTGTGACCGGCGATGTATTCTCCCCCCGGGCCGGTGATGAGATAGTAGAACTTGCCGGGCTCGCCCGTGACCAGCATCTCGAGCACGACGTCCGGCAGGTCGGCGTGGATGCGGCCGTCCTTGAGCTTGATCTGCTTGCCGATGTCGATCGCGGAATCGAGAAGAGAGCGATCGTAGGCGGCCGTGACGAACCGGTTGGCGATGTCGTAGTCAACCAGCGTGCTCATCGACCACAGCACGCCGAGGGGAACGGCGAGCCACACGATGAGCTGGCGCCTCAGGGTGCTGGGCCTGGCTCCGATCCTGAATGCCGGAAAGCTCGCCACTACGCTTCAGGCCTGCGGGGACTTCTCGAGCAGGTAACCCAGTCCGCGTATGGTGCGGATCGTCACGCCCGCCGACTCCAGTTTCCTGCGGAGCCGGTGCACGTAGACTTCGATGGCGTTCGCCCCGACTTCCTCGTCCCAGCCGTAGAGCTCCTCCGCGAGCTGTTCCTTGTTCACCACGCGGCCGCTGCGCAGCATCAGCACTTCCAGCACCCCGAACTCGCGCGCCGAGAGGTCGAGCGGCTCGCCGCTCAACGTCGCCCGGCGGCCCGCGGTGTCCAGGCTCAGCACGCCGTGCGACAGCAGCGATCCACCCCCGGAATGTCCACGGCGTATCAGCGCACGCACCCGCGCCTCGAGCTCGGCCAGTTCGAACGGCTTGCTCAGGTAATCGTCGGCGCCGAGGTCGAGGCCCTTGACCCGGTCGTCCAGCGTGTCGCGCGCGGTGAGGACCAGCACGGGGACCCGGGAGCCGCGATGGCGTAGCCGCCGCAGCACTTCCAAGCCGTCGAGCTTGGGCAACCCCAGATCGAGTATCACCAGGTCGTAGTTCTGCGCGGCCAGCACGTGATCCGCCTCGACGCCGTCGCTTACGAAGTCCACGGCGTAGTCTGCGTGGCGCAGCGAACGGGTCAGTCCGTCGGCGAGCACCGGCTCGTCCTCGACTATCAGTATGCGCATATGAGAGGAACGGCAAGCGTCAAAGCGGAAACATTACAGGAATTCAGGAATACACGGCACAAAGTCACGGGTACGCAACGCGCTCGTAAGATTCACGTAAGGTGGAGACTTTATTCTTGTCTGCGTCGACGGGGTACTCAGCCCCAGCCCCGCCAGGATTTTGAGCGTAACCCGTTCAGTCTTTCCTCCTCGGAGGCCTGGCAGTTGCGATACCTGTGCTGAGCGGGTGTTGCATGGCCTCTTTGCCTCCGCCGGGACAACCCACACCGTCCCGAGCGGAGATTTTTTTGGGCCCCCGGAGGCCCCCTGCAATTTCCCGAGTTCGAATTCTGGTTGAAAAATTCCCCGTAACCCTGTATTTTGACGGGGTAATTCCTGTATCAAGACTCCGGTACAGTGGGATGAAGTACCGGCAGACGAGGGGGAATAACTTGAAGAAACTGCTGCTTGCACTGTTGGCGTGCGTGCTGAGCGCGCCGGCCTTTGCCCAGAAACCCACGCGCTCCGGCATTCCAGACCACCGGGCGCTGGAACGGCACCTGCCCGGCAAGGCGGGCTTGCTCAATCTAAAGTCCACCGCCGCCCTGGTCATCGACCTGGCCGAAAATCGGGTGCTCTACGCAAAGAACGTGGACACAGTGGTTCCGGTCGCCTCCATAACCAAGCTGATGACCGCGATCGTGGTGCTCGACAGCGGCGCAGCGTTGGACGAATGGATAGCCATCAGCGAAGCCGATATCGACGACCTCAAGCGTACTCGCTCGCGGCTGAGGATCGGCACCAATCTTACACGTGAAGCGCTGCTCCAACTCGCCCTGATGGCCTCCGAAAACCGCGCCGCGGCGGCGCTCTCGCGCGCCCATCCGGGCGGCGCGCGCGCGTTCGTCACTGCGATGAATCACAAAGCCATCGAGCTTGGAATGCTGCGCACGCGGTTCGTGGACGGCACGGGACTTTCCAGCGACAACGTGTCCACCGCGCAGGACCTGGCGCGGCTGGTCGCCGCCGCCCACGGATACCCCCGGATCCGGGAGTTCACCACTGCGGCCAGGTACACCGTGGAGCTGTCCGGCGGAAAGTTTCTTCAATACAACAACTCCAACGGGCTGGTGAAGAACGCGAACTGGACCATCGGGCTTTCGAAAACCGGCTATATCAGCGAGGCAGGACGCTGCCTCGTGATGCAGACTCGCATCGCATCGCTGCCGGTCGTCATCGTGCTGCTCGATTCGTGGGGCAGGAACACGCGGATGGGCGACGCGAATCGAATCAAGAAGTGGATGGAAAGCATGTTCTCCCGCCGGCCTGCGAGCTAAAAACAGCGACCGGAGGCCAGTGGCCGGTAACCGGTAAAACCGTTTCCGGCCGGCGCGGTCAGACTATGCAATCGCTGACCGGCCCGGGTAGCCTTGGGGGATGCTCCCTCATGGTACAGCCTCTCAAGTGACGCAGGAGGAGGTGCCGGTGATGGCGCAGACCGCTCCGCAATTTTTCTTCCACGACCTGCGCCCGGATGCCGGCAGCTTTCTCGACGACGTGATCGCCGGCCTTGCACGCCCGCAGAAAGAGCTCCCGCCGAAGTATTTCTACGACGAACGCGGCTGCGAGTTGTTCGACGCGATCTGCGAGCTCCCGGAGTACTATCCGACCCGAACCGAAACCGCGATCATGCACTCGCATGCGCGCGACATGGCCCGCCATCTCGGGCCGCGCTGCGGCCTCATCGAGTACGGCAGCGGGAACAGCCGCAAGACGCGCATCCTCATCGGCGAGCTGGCGCCGTCCGTCTACGTGCCCATCGATATCGCGCGCGCGCAGCTCGAAGCTTCCTCGGCCGGGCTGGCCAGGACGTTTCCCGGGCTTGCCATCATCGCGGTGTGCGCCGATTACTCGCGACCGTTCGTTCTGCCTTCGCTGAACGGCGTGGACGTCGGGCGGCGCGTGATCTATTTCCCCGGATCCACGATCGGCAACTTCACCACCGCCGACGCGGCGGCGTTCCTTGCGAACGCCCGCGCGGTCGTCGGCGCAGGGGGCGGCATGCTGATCGGCGTCGATCTGAAGAAGGACCCGGCATTGCTCGATGCGGCGTACGACGATGCCAGCGGCGTCACGGCGCAATTCAACCTCAATCTGCTCGTGCGCATCAATCGCGAGCTGGGCGCGGATTTCGATCTTGCCGCATTCCGCCACCATGCCTATTACAATGCCGCGCTCGGCCGGGTTGAGATGCATCTCGTGAGCGAGCGCGAGCACCAGGTGAGCATCCGCGGGCGCGTGATTCGCTTCCGGTCCGGCGAGACGATCCATACGGAGAACTCCTACAAGTACTCGGTCGAGGAATTCCAGGAACTCGCGCGCGGGGCGGGGTACGTGCCGCAACTGGCCTGGACGGACCCGCAGCAGTTGTTCGCGGTGCACTACTTGACCGTTGCGGTCTGAACGGCGCACAGCCCCGTTTCCATGGCCATATACCTGATCGTGCTGACGTGCATCTTCACGCACGCCGGTTTTGGCGGCGCAAAGTTGGCAATTCCCCTGTACGCGTTGTCCCTCGGCGTGGACCCCTTCACGGTCGGGGTGATCATGGCGTTGTCCGCCCTGTGCCCGATGCTCATCGCGCTCTACGTCGGCAAGCTCGTCGATCGCATCGGAGCGCGTGTGCCGATGATAGGCGGAACCATCGGCGTGATCGTAGCGTTGCTGATCCCGTATTTTTTCTCCGGGGTCATCGCGCTCATCGTGATGGCGATGCTGATCGGCACGTCATTTCAGTTTTTCTTCGTTCCGACGCAGGGAATTACCGGCGCGCTGGGGGGGCCCGAAGACCGGGCCCGCAATTACTCGCGCCTGGCGATCGGATTCTCGATCGCCTCGTTTCTCGGGCCGCTGATCGCCGGCTATTCGATCGACTATCTGGGCTACCGGGAAGCGTATCTGGCGCTCACGGCGGGCCCGGTCTGCGCCTTGTTGCTCTTGCTGTGGAAGGGCCGCCTCCTGCCCAAGGCAGCCGTGGCGGCCGCCGGCGACGCCAAGAAAGGCAGCTCGTTCGGCCTGCTCCGCGACCCCAAGCTGCGCGATGCCATTGCCGCGAGCGCTCTCATTTCAATCGGGTGGGACCTGTACCAGTTCTATTTTCCGATCTACGGCCACTCCATCGGCCTGTCGGCCTCGACGATAGGGACCATCATCAGCACGTTCGCCCTCGCGGTGTTCACGATCCGGATTGCGCTGCCGTGGCTCGCCAGGAAATGGAGCGAGTTCGAGTTGCTGCTCTATGCCATCGCGTTCTCGGGCGGGGCGCTGCTGCTGTTTCCCCTGTTCCGAGATCCTTACCTGCTCGCGGTGGCGTCCTTCGTGCTCGGATTGGGATGCGGGGTCGGCCAGCCGATGTCCATGTCGCTGATCTACGGACTGTCGCCGCCGGGGCGCGCATCGGAAGGTGCTGCGTTGCGCGTGATGTTCAACCATTTCACGCATCTCGTCGTACCGCTCGCTTTCGGCGGAATCGGCACGGCGCTGGGATTCGGGCCGGTGTTCCTGTCCGGCTCGGCGCTGCTGTTAAGCGGCAGCTGGTACGGACAGTTCTCCGAACGCAAAGCCGCG
>CAZQJF010000209.1:0-3016 GCA_964593735.1 uncultured Streptomycetaceae bacterium
TCAGGTCCAGGTCCGAAAATATAGCTCCCGCTTTGCTTACCAGAAGGCGACGACAAAGGCGACTAGGGTCGCCGCCATCACAGCCGCCGCAAATGCCCGCCGGTCCGGATCCTGCCACAGGCGGTGCAGCGCCCCCCGCGCGACACGTGCCGGGGAAACGGGACCGGTATTCGAGTCAATGGCGCTGCCATCTGCTACGGCCAGTTCCGTGAACCGCAGGAGGGCTTCGGCAGAATTGAAATGTCGTGACAGGTAAAGATAAGTGCTGCGGTCGGTGGTAGTTCCGGTGCTGCCGGCCAGCAGGGTCTTGCTATCGTCCACACTCGCCGACCGGGTCTGCGCCACCTCCATATCGATCTTTACGGTTCTTGCACCAGGCTCTTCCAGCCGCATGGTTGCTTCGACTGAATCGGCCGGTGGGCTCTGCTGGCCGGAGAGTCCGTCGAGACAAGCGCGTAAGTCAGCGGCGAATTCCGCCGCGCTCTGGTAGCGCGCATCGAGATCTTTCTGGAGCGCCTTGGCGACGATCATATCCAGCATCGGCGGCAGCGAGGGATTGATCGCGCTTGGCGGGCGCGGCGTCACGGTCGCGATCTGGTGCATGATCACGCTGAGCTCGGTCCCGGCGAACGGCGGCGCGCCGGCCGCCAATTCGTAGAGCATGATCCCGAGTGAGAAGATGTCGGAGCGGTGGTCGGAGCGCACTCCCGTGACTTGCTCGGGCGACATGTATTTCGGCGAGCCGAGTATCGCACCAGCCTGCGTCTTGATGTCCGACAGGCGCATTTTGGCTATCCCGAAGTCCATGATCTTCGCGTGCCGGTCGTGCACTATCATGACGTTCGCGGGCTTGATGTCGCGGTGGACCACGCCGCGCTCGTGCGCGAACGCGAGGCCAACCGCGACCTGCGCCGCGATATCGAGAGCGAGCGGCAGTGGGACTCGACCGCGTCTCATCATGTCGCGCAACTCGACTCCCTCGAGCAATTCCATCGCCATGTACGCGATGTCGCCCTCGCGGCCGATGTCGTGAATCGTGATCACGTTGGGATGGTTCAACCCGCCCGCGGCCTTGGCTTCCTGGTAGAAGCGCGCTTCGTACTCGGCGCTCTCCTCTGCATCCGCCGACATGATGATGGTCTTGATCGCGACCACGCGGTTGAGGAGCGGGTCCTCGGCCTTGTAGACGACCCCCATATTGCCGCGACCGAGCTCCGCAACGATGCGGTATCTGCCCAGCTGCGTCAGCTCTACACCGCTCATGTGCTAGCGACCGAACTCGCGGCGCAGGTCGCGGAAAAACTCCCGGGGTCCCTGGCCTCTGGTGCTGCCTTTCGGGCTGCTTCTGGGGCTGCTCTTGGGGCTCGAGAAGGTGTGACTGATCGTCAGTTCTTCCGTTGACCCGGGATTCACATCAACCCGGAGCGGCGGGAATGGATCGTTGCGAACTTCAATGGAGTGCGGGCCGGGGCTGACCTCGATCCGCGTGAGCGGAGGGGTCCTGCCCTTCAAGACACCGTCGATGTAGACGTCGCCCCGCGGCTTGATCTCGAATTCGATAACGGCGGGCGGTATCGGCTTGCTATCCTGCAGGACCATTCGGGCCGCAATGCCCAGGCCAAGAATCACGATGACGGTCACGGCGCCGGTCGCGATCAGCCGCCGGCGGCGTGCGTGCGCCGTGCGCGGATCGAGCGTGAAAAGCTCGTGCGTCCGCACGCTGGAATCGGTGAAGGCTCCCGCGGAAGTGAGATCCGCCGCGCTGCCCGGGGCCGATGCTTGAAGCGCCTCGTGAAAGGACCGTGATGCAACAAAACGTCCCGGCGTCGCGACGTTCGCCAACGCCATGCCGGTGGCAAGTCCGTCCCCGACGAAGCCGGGTCCGCGATGCGCGTCGGACGCAGGTCTGACAGGGCCGTGGTTGACCCCGATGCACACCGGAAGATCCGCAGCCGCAGCTTCCGAGCGCAGGGCGACATTCAGCGCGACCCGGGGACTGCCGAGGACCAGCACAGCTGCGCCGTCCGGCGCGTCGAGGACGACGCGGTCGGCGACGGGAAGCGGCCTTATTGCAAGCGCAACCAGCGCTTCGAGCTGCGCCTTGAGGCTGGTCTGCTCCGCCACCGGCTTGCGCGTGAATTCCTGGATTCTCAGGACGATGACACTCGCGAGCGTGGGCGTGGACGCGCTTTCTCTCATCTCGATGGCGGTCGATAAAGTGTTGCCATTCTAGCTGCACTGCGGATGCCCGGATGCGTTTCTTTTCTTTCATGAGGCCGGGCCAGTGATCCGAGGGAAAGCGTTTATTGTAATGACACCGCCGAAAACAACGGCCGCCCGGAATCCGGACGGCCGTTATTCCCTGTACGGCAGACGGCTCAATGTAGGGCCGGCCGCCGTTTTTCGCGGTTTCCCGCTATCAATCCTTGTCGTAGAGATTATCTGGACCCCGCCGTGATCAGACGAGCGACTCCACCCACCTCGTTATTCCGGTCAGGTCCATCGCACCGGACTGCCGCGCGATCTCGCGCCCGTTCTTGAAAGCGATGAGCGTCGGGATGCCGCGGATGCCGTAGCGCCCCGCTATCCCCGGTTCGGCCTCGGTGTCGAGCTTGGCCAGGCGCGCGCGCGGCTCGAGCCGCGACGCGGCCTGCTCGTATGCCGGCGCCATCATCATGCACGGGCCGCACCACGAAGCCCAGAAATCGACCACCAGCGGCAGATCGTCGGACTTGAGATGGCGGTCGAAGCTTTCCCCGGTGAGCGCGAACGGGTGCCCGGTAAAGAGCGCCTCCTTGCAGCGTCCGCATTTCGGTCCATCGGGCAGGCGTTCTTCCGGCACCCGGTTCGTCGCTTGGCAATGCGCGCAGACCACGTGGGCGGGCTCGCTCATACGGAAACCTCCTTTCACGTATAGACGCCGGATCCACGGATTGATTCAAACTACGCGAAGCTCGATAGACCGGGTTGCCGAGCCGGAGCCTCGCCAGTAGTATGCTGTCCCGTAAGCAACTTG
>CAZQJF010000209.1:3116-4310 GCA_964593735.1 uncultured Streptomycetaceae bacterium
CATGTGCCTGATCCTCCTCGCCTGGCGCGCCCATCCCGCCTATCCGCTCGTTTTCGCCGGCAACCGGGACGAAGCGTACGATCGTCCCACCGCGGCGCCGGATTTCTGGAGCGATGTCCCGGATATCTTCGGCGGGCGAGACCTCGAGAAAGGCGGCACGTGGCTGGGGCTCGCGCGCTCGGGCCGCATCGCGGCCGTTACGAACTATCGCGAAAGGCCTGCTGCGCCGGACGCATCCCGCTCGCGCGGCGAGCTGACCGCTCGCTTTCTTCCCGGAACCGATGACCCGCGGCGCTACCTTCAGCAAGTTGCGTTCGCCGCCACCGAATACCGGGCATTCAGCCTGATCCTCGGCGACGGGGAAGACCTCTACTACTTTTCGAATCGCGCTCCCGGACAGGGCATCCAGAAGCTGACACCCGGCGTACACGGCCTGAGCAATCACCTGCTCGACACCCCGTGGCCGAAGATCATCAGCGGCAAGGCGCGTCTTGGCAAGCTGCTTGCAGCCGGCGAAGCGGAATTGACCGCAGGGCTGTTCGAGATACTGCTGGACCGCACGCCGGCGCCCGATGCGGAATTACCCGACACCGGTGTGGGCCGTACCCGGGAACGCGAGCTCTCCGCTTCGTTCATCCCGGGGGAAACCTATGGCACGCGCGCGTCGACCGTGGTGCTGATCGATCGCGAAGGCAACGTGCTCTTCATCGAGCG
The DNA here is from genome assembly GCA_964593735.1 of uncultured Streptomycetaceae bacterium. Classification (GTDB taxonomy): domain Bacteria; phylum Pseudomonadota; class Gammaproteobacteria; order Burkholderiales; family SG8-41; genus SG8-41. The sequence goes on from CAZQJF010000209.1 coordinate 3,831, forward strand.
GGCGTTCGGGCCGCGCGGGAAACCGTTGGGATTGACGGAGCGGCGATTCACGTTGGAACAGCGGATGGCGCCTGCGGCGAGCGCCGGCTGATCCGTAACGCTGACAACGCTCGCGGCGTCGATGCGTTCCTTAGAACTGCGGTTTTGCCAACAAAAATGTGCGTTTAAGGGTTCAAAAGACCGCTATTTGACAGGCTAATCGCCAGAAATCAGCGAGTTGCGCTGGTCCGACCCGGATGTGGCGGAATCGTTTTCGATGCCTGTGGCGAGACGATCGATGGGTTTCGGCACTACGCGCCTCAACCTATCCAACGTGATGACTATGCGCTACCGTCACGCTCCACCCGTCACGCTCCATCCGTCACGCTCCACCCGTCACGCTCCATCCGTCACGCTCCATCCGTCACGCTCCATCCGTCACGCTCCATCCGTCACGCCCCATCCGTCACGCCCCATCCGTCACGCCCCATCCGTCACGCC
>CAZQJF010000209.1:4410-5833 GCA_964593735.1 uncultured Streptomycetaceae bacterium
CATCCGTCACGCCCCATCCGTCACGCCCCATCCGTCACGCCCCATCCGTCACGCCCCATCCGTCACGCCTTTTCCTTGCTGGACCGCGTCATCACCACGTGCGGGATCCCCGCCTCCATGAACTCGTCGCCTTGCACCACGAAACCGTGCCCTGCGTAAAAGCTCTTGGCGTGCGTCTGTGCATGCAGCCGCACGGTCTTGTGTCCCGACTCACGGGCCATCTTGAGGAGGCGGGCCATCACCGCGCTGCCGACGCCCCGGCCGCGCCACTCCCTGAGCACTGCCATGCGCCCGATGTGACCGTCCCGCAGCAGGCGGCCGGTGCCGATCGGCGTGCCGTCTGCCGCAACGGCCATGACGTGAGCGCTGCGCTCGTCCTCGTCGTCCCATTCGAGCGCCTCCGGCACGCGTTGCTCCTCGACGAATACCTTCCAGCGCACCGTGCGCAAGGCATCCTTGCCGGCGTTCCAGTCTACCGTCTGGATCGTGTATGAGGGCGTCTTGTTCATGGGGCAGGACTATAGGTAATTATCATAAAGGAACCTCTGGACAAGTCATCCTCGCGAAGGCGGGGAACCAGTTACGAACTGAATCGTCTGGGTTCCCGCCTGCGCGGGAATGACGACTCCCTGGTTACTCCGAATTTCATTAGAGCAGATGCCCGGGATGCTACTGGAATTGCTCCTGCGAGCGGGGGCGACAGGATTGCGATAGCCGTGCGAAAATGCGCGGGTCCTGATTACGGTCGGTGCAGACATTGAAAAGCCTCTGGAACGACGCTGATGCCGCCCGGTTCAAGGGCGATCTGGGATTGCGTGTCTACACCTCCCGCCTGCTCGGACGGGACAAGTCGCTCGTGCTGCACGGCGGCGGGAACACTTCGGTGAAGATCGACGAGCACAGCCTCGTCGGCGAGGCGGAGGAGATCCTCTACGTCAAGGGCAGCGGCTGGGATCTCGAATTCATCGAGGAAGCGGGTTTCTCGCCGGTGCGCATGCAACACCTGCTGAAGCTCGCGCGGCTGGAGTCGCTCAGCGACCCGCAAATGGTGAACGAGCTCGTCACCCACATGACGCGCGCGTCGGCGCCCGCACCGTCGGTGGAAACCATCCTCCACGCGATACTTCCGCACAAGTACGTGGATCACACGCATGCCGACGCCGTGCTTTCCATCACCAACACCGCCGACGGCGAGGCCCGTATCCGCGAGATCTACGGCGAACGGGCCGTCGTGATCCCGTACATCATGCCGGGCTTCGACCTGGCGCAGTCGTGCGCGATCCGGTTTCCCGCAGAAGCCCGTTCCGGCACCATCGGCATGGTGCTGATGAATCACGGCATCTTTTCGTTCGGCAGCACGGCGAAACAGTCGTACGAGCGCATGATCGAGCTCGTGCAGGCGGCAGAGGATTATCTTGCCCGC
>CAZQJF010000210.1:0-5824 GCA_964593735.1 uncultured Streptomycetaceae bacterium
TGCTGGCCGCCGGAGAGCTCGTGCGGGTAGCGGTTGGCCGCGCGCTTCATACCGACGACTTCGAGCTGCTCGGCGACGCGCCGGGTGCGATTCGAGCTATTCAGCAGGCGCAGCCCGAAGCCGACGTTCTCCGCAACCGTCAAATGCGGAAACAGCGCGTAGTCCTGGAATACCATGCCGATGCGGCGGCGTTCGGGGGGTACCGCGTGGCCCGCCAGGCTCACGTCCTCGCCGTTGATCGTAATGCGCCCCGCGGCAATCCGTTCGAAGCCGGCGATGCACCTCAGCGCCGTCGTCTTGCCGCAGCCGCTGGGTCCGAGTATGCAGCCGATCTGCCCGCGCGCCAGGGCGAGCGAGAAGCCGTCGAGAACGCGGTGGCCGTTGTAGCCGTGCCGGACGCCGGAAATTTCCAGAAGCAGGGTCATGAACCCGCTATTATATGGGGAACAAGAAGCATTCTCGTCTCATGCAATACGTGATCTCAGCGCTGTGGCGGCGCCCGCAATGGAACGCCCTGACCGTCATGGCGAGTGCAGCCGCGTGCCTGATCGCCGTGCCGATCGTCGTGGTGTTGGGCAACGTCTTCCTCCCTGCGGGAGACACCTGGGAGCACCTGGCGAAGACGGTGCTGCCGGAGTACATCGCCAACACGCTCTGGCTCATGCTCTGGGTAGGCGCCGGTGTGATGGTCGTCGGTGTCTCCACGGCCTGGCTGACGACGATGTGCCGCTTTCCCGGCCGCGGAATCTTCGAGTGGGGGCTGATACTGCCGCTCGCGGTGCCGGCGTACGTGATGGCGTATGCGTATACGGATTTCTTCCAGTTCACGGGGCCGCTACAGAGCACATTGCGCGCATGGTTCGGCTGGGGACCGAAGGACTACTGGTTTCCCGAAGTGCGCTCGCTCGGCGGCGCCGCGACGATCTTTACGTTCGTTTTCTATCCCTACGTGTATCTGCTCGCCCGGGCCGCATTTCTCGCCCAGGGCGCTGGGCTGATCGAGGTGGGCCGCAGCCTCGGTTACGGGCCGTGGCGAGGGTTCTTTCGACTCGCGCTGCCGCTCGCCCGGCCCGGCATTGCCGCCGGGGTCGCGCTTGCGCTGATGGAGACGCTCGCCGATTTCGGAACGGTTTCCTATTTCGCCGTCCCGACCTTCACCACCGGCATCTACCGCGCCTGGCTCGCGCTCGGGGACCGCGTAGCCGCCGGTCAGCTCGGCGCAGCATTGCTCGGATTCGTCGCGCTTATCCTCGTCGCCGAGCGCATGAGCCGGGGACGCGCGCGCTTCGACGCCTCCGCGACTCAGCGCCGTCTCGCGCCGCACCATCTGACAGGGGTGCGCGCGCTCGGAGCGGCCGCGGCCTGCGCGTTACCGATGATCTTCGGTTTCGTATTGCCCGCGGCCATCCTGCTGGTGCTTTCCGTGAGCGGCGGTGATTTTCGTGCGGATGCGCGCTACGCCAGGCTGGTCTTCAACAGCGTGTCCCTGGCCGGCATCACCGCGGCGTGCGCGGTCGGGCTGGCCTTGCTGATCGCGTACGCCGCGCGGGGCAGCCGCAATCCGGTCACGCTCGCCGCGCATCGTTTCGCGGCACTCGGTTATGCCGTGCCCGGCGCCGTTATCGCGGTCGGAGTCCTGATACCGGTGACCAGGCTCGACCACCTGTTGTCCGGCTGGCTGGCATCCGCATTCGGCGTGACCACGGGCCTGATACTGACCGGGGGCATAGCCGCCCTGGTGTACGCCTATCTCGTACGCTTTCTTGCCGTGGCGTTGCAGAGCGTGGAGGCAGGGCTCGCAAAAGTGACGCCCAGCATGGATGACGCGGCGCGCAGTCTGGGTACCGCCCCGTTCGGCATCGTGACGCGCGTGCATATGCCGCTGCTGGCGCCCAGCCTGCTCACGGCGGCGTTGATGGTATTCGTCGACGTGATGAAGGAACTGCCGGCAACGATCATGATGCGGCCGTTCAACTTCGATACCCTTGCCGTGCACGCCTACAACCTCGCGAGCGACGAGCGCCTGAGCGAGCTCGCAGCGCCCGCGCTGACCATCGTGGCCGCCGGCCTGGTGCCGCTGATCGTGCTGTCCCGCTCGGTCACGCGCGCCCGGCTTGCGGCGGAACGGCGGTAGGAGAAGACGAGCAGGGGGACGGGTCCCTTCCGGTAAAACCATTCGGAGCCTTCCCGTCCCCCCGCACCCCCGTCGCCACGTGAGGCTTCTTCGCGAGAAATACCAGCAGTGGTTGCAGGGCGCGCCGGAATGAGACGAACCCTCGGATTTTCAGCAAGAGGCCCATTTCCCACGGTTCATCTGCGAAGGTAGATCACCCCGTGCGACCGGGGGTGCGGGGGAAATGGGAAGGCCCCTTGGATTTTCAGGAAGGGGCCCATTTCCCCTGCTCAATCCTGGGCCCGTTCCCCCTGCTCACTTGAATCCGGAGCGATCTGCGATTTTCTGCGCCGTCGGCTGGTTCCTGCCGATCGCGGCCAGGTTGAGCTTATCCATCTTGAACTTGCCGAGCGCCGCCAGCTCCCGGTTGTCGGGTTTGATGGACTCGACCACCGGCCATTCGTTGTTGCCGTTGGCGAAATAGTTCTGCGCCTGGTCGCCCGCGAGGTATTCCAGGAAGCGGACGGCGGCCTCCCTGTTTGGCGCGTGCCTGAGCACGCCGCCGCCCGAAACATTGACGTGCGTGCCCCGGTCCTTCTGGTTCGGAAAGATGACGCCGACCTGTTCCGCGATCCCGCGCTCGTCGCGCTTCCCGGATTTCATGAGCCGCACGTAGTAATAGGTGTTGCTGATGGCGATATCGCACTCGCCGGCCGCAACGCCCTTGATCTGGTCGGTGTCGCCGCCTTTCGGCGCGCGTGCGAGGTTGGAAGCGACCGCCTTCGTCCACGCTTCGGCTTTGGACTCGCCCATGTGGGTTACGAGAGAGCTGATGAGGGAAAGGTTGTAGACGTGCCCGCTCGAGCGCGAGCAGATCCGGCCTTTCCATTTTGGATCGGCAAGTTCTTCGTAGGTGGTGATTTCGCCCGGTTTCACGCGCTGCTTGCTGTAAGCGATGATCCGCGCCCGGGCCGAGAAGCCGTACCACAGGCCGTCGGGGTGGCGGAACGCGGCGGGTACGCGGGATTCCAGCGTTTTCGACTTGACGGGCTGGAACAGCCCCATCTGCTCCGCGCGCCACAGGCGGCCCGCATCCACGGTGATCAGCACGTCGGCGGGACTCTTGTCGCCTTCGTTGCGGATGCGTTCGATCAAGGCGTCTTCTCCGCCTTCGATCAGGTTGATCTTGATCCCGGTCTGCTTCGTGTAATTCTCGTAGAACGCCTGATCCGTCTGGTAATGGCGCGAGGAGTAAAGGTTGAGCACCCGTTCCTGCGCTGGTACGGGCGAGGTTGCCCCCATGAGGAGGAATGTGGAGATGCTTATTGCGGTCAGTGGCATCAAGCGCAAACTGACGCTTACGTATCTGAATATCATGATATTCCTCGAGAGATTGGAGCCATATGGGTGTGGCCGCTCGTCGCCATACAAGAATGATAACAAGAACGGTTTTCATTATCAAGTGCGTGACCAGCCCGTTTGCTTCCCATAGCAGTTCCGGCGGGATGTCGGGCGGCAGCTTGTCGGTGTGTGGAGTGGCCGCCGCCGATCTTCGGTTGTCCGGTGGTCTATACTCGATCAGTTTTTTTTCACTGCTGATAGAGGACGCACGATTGCGGGACTTGCGCGATATCTTTCTGCCGGAGGGGCCGCTGGCGGGCGCGGTGCCCGCCTTTCGCGCCCGACCGTTTCAGGTGGATATGGCCGAGGCGGTCGAAGCAGCTATCACCGCCAACAGCGTCCTTGTCGCCGAAGCGGGAACCGGCACCGGGAAGACCTTCGCCTACCTCGTCCCGGCGCTGCTTTCCGGCGGCAAGGTGATCATTTCCACGGGAACGAAGACCCTTCAGGACCAGCTCTACGACCGGGATATCCCCAGGATCCGGGAAGCGCTGAACGTGCCGGTCACTGTGGCGCTGCTGAAGGGGCGGGCCAACTACGTCTGCCACCATCATCTGGAGCGCGCGCTCCATGACGGCAGGCTGCCGAACCGCGCTGATGTCGGCTATCTCCAGGAGATCCAGCGCTACGCCCGCACGACCCGGACGGGCGACAAGGCCAACTGCACTACGGTCCCGGAGACCGCCGGGATCTGGTCCCTGGTGACCTCCACGCGCGACAACTGTCTGGGCTCGCAATGCGCGCACTACGACGCGTGTTTCGTCATGCAGGCGCGCCGCAAGGCGCTAGCCGCCGACGTGGTGGTCGTCAATCACCACCTCTTTTTTGCCGATCTGGTCCTGCGGGAAGAAGGGGTACCGGAATTGCTGCCTGCCTGCAATACGGTGATATTCGACGAGGCGCACCAGCTGCCGGAAACGGCGGGACTGTTCTTCGGGGAGACCGTCTCGACCTCGCAGTTGATCGAGCTCGCTCGTGACACGCGTCTCGAAAGCTCGGCGTCGGCTGCCGATTACGCCCCGCTCCCCGCGGCCGCGCAGGCGCTGGACAAGGCGGCACGCGACCTGCGGCTGGTGTTTCGCGAGGAAAGCGGCCGTATGCCGTTGCGCGCGCTGCACGGCCGCCCGGACTTCGACGCGGCCCTCGGGACGGTATTGGAGAGCCTCGACCGCCTCGGAGCCGAGCTGCAGAAACAGGCCGAGCGCAGCGAAGGGCTGGTCCGGCTCCGGGACCGGGCGCTCACCCTCGCGGAGCGCGGCGAGCGGTGGCGCAGCGGCGTGGATGACAGCCGCGTGAGATGGGTGGAGCTTTTCAGCCAGGCGCTGCACCTCAATGCCACTCCGCTGTCGATTGCGGAGATCTTCGGCAGGCAGCTCGAAGACCATGCGCGGGCCTGGGTGTTTACTTCGGCGACGTTGTCGGTAAACCGGGATTTCAGCCATTATTGCGGCGAAATGGGGCTCGCGGACGCGCGCACGGCGAGCTGGGCAAGCCCGTTCGATTTCGCATCACAGGCGCTGCTGTATCTCCCGGATGACATGCCCGGCCCCAATACCCGGGAGCACACCGCCGCGGTAGTGGAGGCGGCGCTGCCGGTCATCGAAGCTGCGGGCGGCGGCGCGTTCATGCTCTTCACGAGTCTCAGGGCCATGCGCGACGGTCACGAGCTGCTCAAACGCGCGTTCGAAGCGCGCGGCCTCCGCTACCCGCTGCTCGTCCAGGGAGAGGGCTCGCGTTCCGAAATGCTGGTCCGCTTTCGCGACCTGGGCGACGCGGTGCTCGTGGGCAGCCAGTCGTTCTGGGAGGGGGTGGACGTGCGCGGCAGGGCATTGTCGCTGGTGGTGATCGACAAGCTCCCGTTCGCGCCGCCGGAAGATCCCGTGCTCGCCGCCCGCATCGACAAGATGACCCGCGAGGGCCGCAGCGCTTTCCTGGAGTATCAACTGCCCGAAGCGGTGATCACCTTGAAACAGGGGGTGGGCAGGCTGATCCGGGACGAGACGGATCGCGGCGTGCTGATGATCTGCGATCCCCGGCTGGTCTCCCGCAGCTACGGCAAGCGCATACTCCAGAGCCTCCCGCCGATGAAAATCACGCGCAGCGCCGCCGAAGCGGTCGCGTTCTTCAATGAGAGGCCGTATCCCAGTAAATGATACGGCACGTAGGGGAGCATGAGGGGAGAGCGGCAGCGAGGGGCCATCCCCTCATTCCCTCTAATCCGGCCGCGGCCGGAGCGGTCGCCACGCCGGTTACAACACCCAAGCGACAAAAACGATGAGCGCCGCTCTTGGAGTTGAATGCATCTCTTAA
>CAZQJF010000211.1:0-5823 GCA_964593735.1 uncultured Streptomycetaceae bacterium
TGTTCCGCCAGCTCGGCATCTATTCCCACGTTGGCCAGCTCTATACGCCGCACGACGCCGAACAGCTCATGTACTACAAGGAAGACAAGAACGGGCAGATCCTGCAGGAAGGCATTTGCGAGCCGGGGGCGATGTGCTCGTGGATCGCCGCGGCCACGTCGTACGCGACGCACGGGCAGCCGATGATCCCGTTCTATATCTTTTACTCGATGTTCGGGTTCCAGCGGGTCGGCGATCTCGCGTGGGCCGCCGGAGACATGCGCGCGCGGGGTTTTCTGCTGGGCGGTACCGCCGGGCGCACGACGCTGAACGGCGAGGGACTCCAGCACGAGGACGGCCACAGCCACATCCTCGCTTCCACGGTTCCGAATTGCGTCTCGTACGACCCCGCCTACGCCTACGAGCTGGCCGTGATCGTCCAGGACGGACTGCGCCGCATGTACCGGGAGCAGGAGGACGTCTACTACTACATCACGGTGATGAACGAGAACTACGCGCATCCTGCCATGCCCGAAGGCGCCGAGAGCGGCATCCTCCGCGGCATGTATCTCCTGTCCCCGGGGAAAACCGACACAAAAGCCGGGAAAAACCGGCTCAAGGTGCAGCTCATGGGCAGCGGCACGATATTGCGTGAGGTGATTGCGGGCGCGGAGCTGCTGGAAAAGGATTTCGGCGTTTACGCGGATATCTGGAGCGTAACCAGCTTCAACGAACTGCGGCGCGACGGCATCGAGACCGAGCGCTGGAACACGCTGCATCCGGAAGCAGAGCCGCGGCGCTCCTACGTCGAGCAGTGCCTGCGGGACCATCCGGGACCGGTTATTGCGGCGACGGATTACATGAGGACGTACGCCGACCAGATCCGGCCGTTCCTGCCGCAGCCTGCGGCGTACAACGTGCTCGGCACCGACGGCTTCGGGCGCTCGGACACGCGCAAGGCGCTGCGCGGCTACTTCGAGGTCGACCGCCGTTACGTTGCGGTCGCCGCGTTGAAGGCCCTTGCGGACCAGGAGGCGCTGCCGCAGAAGAAAGTCACGGAAGCGATCGGGAAGTACGGCATCGATCCGGAAAAGCCGAATCCCGCCACGGTCTAGAAGGAGTGGTTCGTTACTCGTGACTCGTGACTGGCAACATCAAGAACGTTCCGCGGAGCTGATCATGCCGTTCCTGCACGAGTAACGAGTAACGAGTCACCCGTTTCCCAATGAGCAACGTCATAGAAGTCAAAGTCCCCGACATCGGCGACTACAAGGATGTGCCGGTGATCGAAATCCTGGTGAAGCCCGGCGATCGGGTAAAGGCGGAGGATCCGCTGGTCACGCTGGAGTCGGACAAGGCGACAATGGAGGTGCCCTCGCCCGCGGAGGGCGTGGTGAAGGACATCAAGATCAAGGTGGGCGACAAGGTTTCCAAGGGCATGGCGGTGCTTACGCTGGAGGGGGGCGCGGACGGCGCACCCGCAGCCGCGGCGCCTGCCGATAAGCCGGTCGCAGCGCCGGCGAGACAACCGGAATCGAGTGCGGCTCCCGTTGCCGCCGCCGCGCCCGCGTCCCGCCAGCCGCGAACGGCGCCCGAAAGCCTCCCCAGCCCCTCTACTACCAAGGGAGAAACCACAGCGGGTGGGGCGGACCAAACAGGCTATGCAACCGCGCACGCGAGCCCGTCGGTGCGGCGATTCGCCCGCGAGTTGGGCGTGGACCTCGCCCGCGCCAGGGGCAGCGGTCCGAACGGGCGCATTCTCCGCGAGGACGTGCAGGAGTACGTGAAGGGCGAGCTCGCGCGCCCGCGAGGCGCCGAGGGCGGCGGTCCCGGCTTCAACCTGCCGCCGCTGCAGCCGGTGGACTTCGCCAAATTCGGGCCGGTGGAGGCCAAGCCGCGCTCGCGCATCAAGAAGCTCTCCGGCGCGTTCCTGCACCGCAACTGGCTCTCCATCCCGCATATCACGCAGAACGACGAGGCCGATATCACCGAGCTCGAGGCGTTTCGCAAGGCCCAGGCCGGGGAAGCGAAGAAGAGCGGCATCAAGGTCACCATGCTCGGGTTCCTCATGAAGGCTACGGTGGTGGCGCTGAAGCAGTTTCCGGATTTCAATTCCTCGCTGACACCCGACGGCGAGAGCGTCGTTCTCAAGGGCTACTACCATATCGGCGTCGCCGTCGACACGCCCAACGGCCTCATGGTGCCGGTCATCCGCGACGTGGAGAAAAAAGGTTTGCTGGAGATCGCGAAGGAGCTGGGCGAGGTGAGCGAGCGCATGCGCGCAGGCAAGGTCTCGCCGGCGGATCTGCAGGGCGGCTGCTTCTCGATCTCCAGCCTGGGCGGAATCGGCGGCGGGCACTTCACGCCCATCATCAACGCGCCCGAGGTGGCGATACTCGGCGTCGGTAAATCGGTCATGAAACAGGTGTGGAACGGCAAGGAGTTCCAGCCGCGGCTGATGCTGCCGCTGTCGCTGTCGTACGACCACCGCGTCATCGACGGCGCCCAGGGCGCACGCTTCATTTCATTCCTGAGCGGCGTGCTTTCCGACATCCGCCGGCTGGTTCTCTAGGTGGCTCGTCACTCGTCACTCGTCACTCGTCACCGGAGCGGTTGAGGCATGTCAACCGCGCCAATTGGCATTCTCGGCGGCACTTTCGACCCGATTCACTTCGGCCACCTGCGCCTTGCCCAGGAACTGGCCCAGACGCTCAAGCTCGCCCAGGTGCGCTTCGTGCCGAGCGGCACGCCCCCGCATCGCGCCGCGCCGGGTGCGGTGAGCGCGCATCGTGTTGCGATGGCGCGGCTGGCGGTCGCCGCCAATCCGCTGTTCGTCGTGGACGAGCGCGAGACGCGCCGGGCCGGGCCCGCGTACACGTTCGACACGCTGTCCGAAGTGCGCGCCGAGCTTGGAGCGACGTCTCCGCTCGTCCTGCTGCTGGGCGCGGACGCTTTCCTGGATTTCGCGGCGTGGCACCGGTGGCACGAGCTGTTCGGCCTCGCGCACGTCGGTGTCGCGCACCGTCCGGGCTTCCCGGTGGAGCGGTGGCGGGAATCCATGCCCCAGCCGCTGGCGCGCGAGTACGCCGCCCGCCTCATGCAGCAACCGCTCGCGGTTCACCTCGCGCCCTCCGGCGGCATCGCGGTGATGCCGTTCACCGCGCTCGACATCTCGGCAACCGCCATACGCGAGCTGGTGCGCACGGGCGGCAGTCCCCGCTATTTGCTCCCCGATGCGGTTCTCGATTATATTCGAGCGGAAAATCTCTATTGCGGAGGTCGATGAGAAAAAGCAAGCTGGTCAACGCCACCGTCGCGGCGCTGGACGACATCAAGGCGCGCGACATCCTGGTCCTCGACGTAAAGGGCCTGACTGCGCTGTTCGACGAGGTCATCATTGCGAGCGCCGATTCGGCCCGCCAGGGCCGGGCTCTCTCCAACAACGTTCAGGAAAAGGTGAAGGCGCAGGGAGCGAAGGTCTACGGCGTCGAAGGAGAGCAGACGGGCGAGTGGATACTCGTGGATCTCGGTCAGATCGTCGTGCACATCATGCAGCCCGCCATCCGCAAGTACTACAACCTGGAAGAACTCTGGACGCCCCCGCCTCCGGCGCCCCGCCGCCGCAAGAAGCCACCCGCCCGCTGATGCCGTTTCGGGAATGAAGCTCGTCATCGTGGCGGTCGGCCACCGGATGCCGGCATGGGTGGACGCCGGATTCGACGAGTACGCGCGGCGCATGCCGCGCGATGCGCGGCTCGAGTTGATCGTCCTCAAGCCTGAAACGCGCGGCGCGGGCCGCCCTGTCGAGCGTATGCTCGAAGCCGAAGCGAAACGCATCCTCGCGGCTCTACCCCGCGGCTGCGTAAAGATCGCGCTCGATGAGCGGGGCAAGCTCTTTTCGACGCGGGAGCTCGCCGGGCGCATTGAGCAATGGCGAGCCACCGGGCGTGATGTCGCCTTCGTCGTGGGCGGGGCCGACGGCATGGCCGAGGGTTTGAAGCGCGCCGCAGATGTCAAATGGTCACTCACGCCGTTGACGCTGCCGCACGGGCTGGCGAGGGTCATGCTCGCCGAACAGCTTTATCGGGCAGTCTCGATACTGCACAATCACCCTTACCATAGAGACTAGAATCGGTCTGAAAACCCGATTCCAGCCGCAGATACACGCAGATACAGGCAGATACACGCGGATAAGGTTCTAGTCCCTCCAAGCATGAGCGTTGCCGACAACCGCATCTACCTCGCTTCGCGCAGCCCGCGGCGGCGCGAGCTGCTGAAACAGATCGGCGTGAATTTCGAGTCGCTGCTCTTGCGCGAGGACCTGCGGCGTGGCGTCGACGTCGACGAAACGCCGCTGCCCGATGAGTCGGCGGGGGTATACGCGCTGCGCATCGCCCGCGCCAAGGCGGCGATCGCGCTGCAGCAGATCGCCCAGCGGGGATTGCCGCAGAAGCCGGTGCTCGCCGCCGACACCACGATCGTGTTCGACGACCAGATCATCGGCAAACCCGAGGACGGAAAGCACGCCGAGCGCATCCTGCGCGCGCTCTCCGGGCGCGAGCACCAGGTGCTGACCGCGGTGGCGCTGGCGCTCCGGGATCAGATCGAAACGCAGATTTCGGTGTCGAGCGTATGGTTCCGCGAGCTGTCGGACGCCGAAATCCGGCGTTACATCGCGAGCGGCGAAGCGATGGACAAGGCGGGCGCCTACGCGGTGCAGGGGCGGGCGGCCTCGTTCGTGACCCGGATCGACGGCAGCTATTCGGGTATCATGGGACTGCCGCTGGCGGAAACCGCCGATCTTTTGCTGCGGTTCAACATTCCGGTGCTCTAGCAATTCACTCATTACAGCCTGTCGGCTCCACCGCGTCCAGGATCGACGACTCATGCATTCCCATCGTCCGTTCATGGGACCAAGTCCGACAGGCTGCCAGCCATGGCGGTAACCGAGGAAATCCTGATCAATGTCACTCCGCAGGAGACGCGGGTTGCGGTGATCGAGCAGGGCGTCACCCAGGAGGTGCATGTCGAGCGCGCTTCCGCGCGCGGGATGGTGGGGAACATCTACATGGGGCGCGTCGTGCGCGTGCTGCCCGGCATGCAGTCGGCGTTCATCGATATCGGCGGTGCGCGCGCGGCATTTCTGCACGTGGCCGACATCTGGGGCAACCGCCACAACAGCGACACCGCGAGTCCGATCGAACGGCTGCTCGCCGAAGGCCAGAACCTGATGGTGCAGGTGGTCAAGGACCCGATCGGCACCAAGGGAGCCAGGCTCTCCACGCAAATCAGCATTGCCGGCAGGTTCCTCGTGCACCTGCCGCAGGACTCACATATCGGAATCTCGCAGCGCATCGAGAACGAAGGGGAGCGGGCGCACCTGAGGGAAAAGCTGCAGCACCTGCTGCCGCCGGAGGAAAAGGGCGGCTTCATCGTCCGCACCATGGCCGAAACCGCGTCCGACGGCGAGTTCGGCTCCGACGTCGAATACCTCCGCAAGCTGTGGCGCGGCATCCAGGAGAAGGCAGTGTCGTCGGTCCCGCTCGCGCTGCTCTACCAGGACCTCGATCTCGCGCAGCGGGTGCTGCGGGATTTCGTGCACGAGGAGACCGCGCGCATCCTGGTCGACTCGCGCGATACGCATCAGCGGATGATCGAGTTCGCGCAGGAATTCACTCCGAACGTGGCCGAGCGCATCGAGCACTATCCGGGCGAGCGCCCGCTGTTCGACCTGCACGGCGTGGAGGACGAGATCGAGAAAGCCCTTGCCGGCCGCGTCGACCTGAAATCGGGGGGCTATCTCATCATCGACCAGACCGAGGCGCTGACCACCATCGACGTGAA
>CAZQJF010000212.1:0-5808 GCA_964593735.1 uncultured Streptomycetaceae bacterium
TAGGTGTCCACGATGATCTTGCGGCCGGTGAGCCCGGTATCGCCGAGCGGTCCGCCAATGACGAAGCGTCCGGTGGGATTGATCAGGAAGCGCGTTTCCTTGCTGATCATGTTCTTCGGGAGCACCGGCTTTACGATTTCCTCGATCACCCCTTCGGTGAGAGGCTCGTGAGAGATGTCCGGGGCGTGCTGGGTGGAGATGACTACGGTGTCGATGTGATGCGGCTTGCCGTCCACGTAGCGCACCGATACCTGGGACTTGGCGTCGGGCCGCAGCCAGGGCAACCGCCCGTCGCGCCGCAACTCGCCGTGCCGCTCCATCAGCCGGTGCGCGTAGTAGATGGGCATGGGCATCAATTGCGGCGTCTCGTCGCAGGCAAACCCGTACATCAGTCCCTGGTCGCCGGCGCCCTGGTCGAGATCCAGCCCCTTGCCTTCGTCTACGCCCTGGGCGATGTCCGCGGACTGGCTGTCGAAAGCCGTCAACACGGCGCAGGAGCGGTAATCGAAGCCGCCCGCCGAATCGTCGTACCCGATACGCTTGATCACGTTGCGTGCGAGCTCGCTGTAGTTGACGGCCGCGCTCGTGGTGATCTGGCCCGCCATGACGACGAGGCCGGTGGCGCACATGGTCTCGGCGGCCACGCGACCGCGTGGATCCTTCGCCAGCACTGCGTCGAGCACCGCGTCGGAAATCTGGTCGGCGACCTTATCGGGATGCCCTTCGGATACGGATTCGGATGTAAAAAGAAAATCGCTCATGGGATTTAGCTTCGTGGGACGGCAAAAAGGCGCTTAGAATAGCAGATAAGCCTCGATTTATAAAGCTAAAATCGTATTCGTGTTGATCGGCATACTCAGGCTCTTGGGCCGGTTACCGCTGGCGACGTTGCACGGCGCCGGGGCGGTTCTCGGATGGCTGGTCTACCGGGCATCGCCCTCGTACGCCGCGCGGTTCCGGGAAAACCTCTATGGCAGCGGCGTGTGCGGCGATCCGGCGGCCTGTCGCGCGCTGCTGCGCGCGGCAATCGCGGAGGTGGGCAAGGGCGTGACCGAGCTCATCAAAGTCTGGTTCGGCGACGATGACAGCGTCGCGCGGCTCGTCGTCGAATGCGAGCACTGGAGTGTCGTGGAAGCGGCGCGCGCGCGGGGCAACGGCATCATCTTTCTCACCCCGCATCTCGGCTGCTTCGAAATCTCCGCGCTGTACGGCGCGCAGCGCATGCCGCTCACGATACTCTACCGTCCCCCAAAGCTGAGGTGGGTCGAGCCGCTCATGGTGAGAGGCCGCAGCCGCTGGCAGGCCGTGGTGGCTCCGGCAAACCTGCGCGGGGTCCGCATGCTTTACAAGGCGTTGGCCCGGGGAGACGCGGTCGGATTGCTGCCCGACCAGGCCCCGGGGCTGGGCGAAGGGGTGTGGGCGGATTTCTTCGGGCGTCCGGCCTATACCATGACGCTCGTGAGGCGGCTGCTACAGACGAGCGGCGCCGCCGCGATCATGGCCTTTGCCGAACGCCTGCCGGACGGACGAGGCTATCGCCTGCATCTCGAGGAACTGCCCGCGGCCCAGCTCGACGAAGCCTCGCTGAATCGCGCAATCGAAGCACAGGTGCGCCGCTGCCCCGAGCAGTACCTGTGGAGCTACAACCGATTCAAGATTCCAGCGGGGGCTCCGCCGCCGGAATCTTGAATTAATGATGCGTCCTATCAGATCCATGTTGATGCGATCAGGACTCGCGGTCATCTGGTTATTGCATTTCCTGCCGCTGGCGATGCTGGCCCCACTCGGCCGGGCCGCCGGCCTTCTGCTCTATGCGTGGGCGCCCGAACGCCGGAAGGTAGCGCTTACTAACCTAAAATTATGCTTTCCACATCAAACGGATACGCAACGCCGCTCGCTGGCGCGCCGCCATTTCCAGGTGCTGGGCAGGAGTCTCCTCGAGCACGGCATCCTGTGGTGGGCGTCCCGGGAACGCCTGCAGCGATTGATCCGGGTCGAAGGGCTGGAACACTGGCAGGCCGTTGCCGGCCGGCCGGTCATCTGGCTGGCACCGCATTTCGTGGGCCTGGACATGGGCGGAACGCGGATCATCACGGAGTGGCGCGGGGTCTCGGTGTACAGCCGCCAGAAGGATCCGGTTTTCGATCGACTCCTGTTGCGCGGGCGCACGCGCTTCGTCACCCCTGTGCTCTTCTCGCGCCAGGACGGAATACGGCCGGTCGTGAGGGCGATGCGCGAGGGACTGCCGTTTTATTATTTGCCCGACATGGATCTCGGCAGCCGCGATTCGATCATGGTCCCGTTTTTCGGCACGCCGGCGGCGACGATTACGGCGCTCTCGCGCATCGCCCGGCTGGCGGGGGCGGTGGTGGTCCCGGCCGTAACGCGGCAGTTGCCGGGCGCGCAGGGCTACGCGCTGCGCTTCTATCCTGCCTGGACTGACTTTCCCGGCGCTGACGTCGAGACCGACACGCGCCGGATGAACACGTTCATCGAAGAGCGGGTGCTCGAAATGCCCGAGCAGTACTACTGGGTGCACAAGCGCTTCAAGACGCGGCCCCCGGGCGAGCGGCCTTTTTACGAGTGATCGGTGGCCAGTGCCAAGTGACCCGACGAAGAAGTTGCCGGAACACGCAGACGCCGGCGCGGTGCGCATCGAGCGGCTTGCCGCGGGTGACGTCGAGGGGCTGGTCGCGCTCGCGCGCGAAATATGGTACGACCACTATCCCGGCCTCATCACCGCGGCGCAGATAGAATTCATGCTGGCACAACGCTACGATCTCGCGCTGGTGCGCGCGGAACTCACCCGGGGCGATGTCTGGTGGGACAAGTTGGTGGCAGGCGGGGAAATGGCCGCGTTCGCGTCGTATCTCCTGACCGGCGAGCCGGGGGAGATGAAACTGGACAAGCTCTACGTGCGCAGCCGCTGCCAGCGCCGCGGCTATGGCGGGATGCTGATCGCGCACGTGGCGGAGGCGGCGCGGCGGCAGGGCTGCACCCGGCTCACGCTGGCGGTCAACAAAAACAACCATAGCGCGATCGGCGCCTATCTCAAGCACGGGTTTCGTGTTGCCGGCGCGGTCGTCAAGGATATCGGCGGCGGCTTCGTCATGGACGATTACGTCATGGAAAAGATGCTCACCGGCTGAACCGGCCACCCGCTGGAACAGGCACACAACACTTGCAGGGATGTGTTGCTCCGCGGAGCATGCGAGGTCAGATTCTACCCCCATATCGTCACTACTGCTTTTATCATACGTCTTCTATTGCTAAATGAGGCTAAAATTCACTAAAATGCACGGTCTTGGGAATGATTTCGTCGTGTTGGATGCGATTGCCCAGCCCATTGTCCTGACGGAAGACCAGTTACGGCGGCTGGCGGACCGTCGCTTCGGGGTGGGGTGCGACCAGGTTCTGCAGATCGAGCCCTCGCGGCAGCCCGGCACGGACTTCCATTACCGCATCTTCAATGCCGACGGGGGCGAGGTCGAGCAATGCGGGAATGGTGCCCGGTGCTTCGTGCGTTACGTTCATGACCGCGGCCTCACCACCCGTTCCGAAATCCGGGTCAGCACCCTGAGCGGGGTCATCGTGCCGCGGCTCGAAGCCGACGGGCAGGTCACCGTGGACATGGGGGCGCCCGAGTTCGAGCCGGCGCGGATACCCTTCGAAGCCCCGCGGCAGGCGCTCACCTATGAGTTGGACGTCGACGGGAGACCGGTGGAAATCAGCGCCCTCTCCATGGGAAATCCGCATGCCGTGCAAATCGTGCCGGACGTGGAAGCGGCGCCGGTCGCAGCCGAGGGACCGCTGATCGAGCGCCACCCCCGATTTCCGCGGCGGGCCAATGCGGGCTACATGCAGATCGTCGATCGTGGCCGCGTCCGGCTGCGCGTCTACGAGCGCGGCGCGGGGGAAACACTGTCGTGCGGAACGGGCGCATGCGCTGCCGTGGTCGCGGGCATTACACGCGGGCGCCTGGATCGAACGGTGCAAGTAACGACGCGCGGCGGCGACCTCGGTATATCATGGATGGGCGGCGATGCCGCAGTCATGATGACGGGGCCGGCGGTGACGGTATACGAAGGGGAAATCGAAATATGAATTGGCGGTCACCAGACGCGAAGAACATCACGATGCGCGCGAGGTAACCGACTCATTCGAGCCTCCACCCGCCAATTCATAAGAAGGGAACATGATGAGACACGAAGAGGTCGCAGCCTGGCTGAAGGCCAACCCGGAGTTCTTCGAACAGTACGCAAACCTGTTATCGGAGATCCACATCCCGCACCCGCATGGTGGCAGGACGATTTCCATTAGCGAGCGCCAGACCCTGAAGCTGCGCGAAGATAGCAAACGGCTCGAATCCAAACTTCGCGAGGTTATTCAATTCGGCGAAGAGAATGATGCGATCAGCGAGAAGGTCCATCGCATCTCGCTTTCGCTCATCGCATCGCAGGACATACGCGGCTTGTTGAACTCGGTGTATCTCAGCCTGCGCGAGGACTTCGCGGTGCCGCACGTGGCGCTGCGCGTGTGGCACGGGAACGGCCACGCGGATCTGCCGGAATTCGGACCCGTCAGCGAGGTGTCCCGCGAATTTGCGACCAGCCTCACCCATCCCTATTGCAGCGCCCACGCGATGGTCGATACCGCCGGCCTGTTCGGTGAAGCAGGCGCTCACCTGCGCTCTTTCTCCTACATGCCTCTGCGAAACGGCGAGACCTTCGGCCTGCTGGCGCTGGCCAGCGAAGACGCGCAGCGCTTTTATCCCGAGATGGGCACTCTGTACCTGAAGCGGCTGGCCGAACTGGTGGGCGCGGGAATCGCGCGCCTCGTGGTTCATTGACCGGTGAGCGGCGGCCAGCATCCCGTAACCGGCGGCGGGAAAAGCGTCCATGGGAACGATGCGGATAAGTCGCATCAGGTCAGCCACTTAGGGACGTGAGTGAGCGCTAACTTAGAACCCGTAAACACCGCCAACAAAGTTGCGCACAGCTTGCTGTGCGGCTACCTGGAACACCTCACCCGCGAACGCCGGCTGAGCCCCCTTACCGGCCGGAACTACGCCCGCGATATCGCCGCATTGCTCGAGTTGGCCGGCAGCACACCGCTCCAACGGCTCCAGGTGCATCACGTCAGACGTTTCATTGCGCAACTGCATGGCCGGGGTCTCGGGGGACGCACCCTTGCGCGCATGCTTTCGGCGTGGCGGGGTTTCTTCGGCTATCTCGCGCGCGACCACGGATATACACAGAACCCTGCGCTCGGCATCAGGGCGCCGAAGTCCGCCAGGAAGCTCCCGGAGGCGTTGTCTCCGGACGAGGCCGCGCGCCTCATGGAGATCGGCGAGCCGCACGCGCTCGCGCTTCGCGACAAGGCGATACTCGAGCTCTTCTATTCGTCCGGGCTGCGCCTCTCCGAGCTCACCGGGCTTGCGCTGGATGGGATCAACCTGGCCGACTCGACGGTCCGCGTCACCGGCAAAGGGGCCAAGACGCGCATCGTTCCCGTGGGCAGCCACGCGGCCGCCGCGATCAAGGCCTGGCTGCCGCAGCGCGACGCACTGGTGCGGGGAGAGGAAACGGCCTTGTTCGTGGGCAGGGAAGGACGGCGCCTGGGCCCGCGCGCGGTGCAGGCGAGACTCAAGTACTGGGCGCTGAAACTGGGGCTGTCGGCCAGGGTGCACCCACACGTGCTGCGTCACTCGTTCGCTTCGCACCTGCTGCAATCCAGCGGCGATCTGCGCGCGGTGCAGGAGATGCTCGGGCACGCGAGCATCTCGACGACGCAGGTCTATACGCACCT
>CAZQJF010000213.1:0-1447 GCA_964593735.1 uncultured Streptomycetaceae bacterium
GATCCGGGTTCCGCGTTTGCGGTGGCAATCTGCCTTCGAACTTATCCGCGTTTATCTGCGTTTATCTGCGGCTCATTCTGATACTGCAGTCAGGAATTTCCCGACACCGTCTCCTGCACGCGCCGCGCGAACGTCGCCGCGAGGTCGTCGGCCTGCGGCCCGCCGACCGTCCGCGGATCGTAGTGCAGCGTCATCGTCAGGCGGCCCGCGTATTCGATCGCGAGGAAGGTCACGCAGTTATAGGGGCGGATCGGCGCCACACCGTCGATCTGCTCGAGAGTGAGGTCGCCGGCAACGAGCCGTCCGTTCTCTTTTGGCAGCGGGCAGCGCCGCAGCAGCTTGCCCGTATTGCTGAAAATGCTCGACACCGTGCACTGGTTCCGGCGGGCGTTGCGCTTCAGCCCGCCGGGAAGCAGGCCCAGCGCGCGCAGCGAGTAGATGAAGATGAGACCGAGCCTGTTGTTCTTGATGTACTGCAGGTCGCTGGCGATCCCGGCGAGCAGCTTGCCGGGATCGGCGAACTCGCGATTGCGGCGATCGAGGAACACGGAGCCGACCATGTTGGCGGCCGGAAGGAGCCGGTCGCCCCGGGCGCGGAGGTCGATCGGCACCATCATCCGCAGCCAGGCGCCATCGTCCTGGATTCCGGCGCCGTGGCGCGCGCGCCACTCGCCGAGCGCAAGAAATACGTCGCGCGTCAGCAGGTCGTTCGTCCTGACGCCGAGCCGCCTGGCAGTCTCGTGCAGCACCGCGGTCTCCTCGCGCGTGAAGGTGTCCGTGCGCGTGGCCGGAAATCCCGCCGGGGGCGGACCGTCGTCGGGCAGCGGCCGGTGCGGCAGCAGCGGCGAGGGCGTACGCAGGAAGAACCGCCACACGCCTTGCACGCCGGCGATCTGCCTCGGCAGCAGTTTCACGAGCTTCCGGAACGTCAGCCCGTAGGCGCCCCGCCGGGCGAGCCGCCCGGGATCGAGTGGCGGCAGTTTCAAGCCCCCCGCGCGCGCGCCCGTGGCGAGCGCGTAGGCGATGAGCAGGTCGTTGAAGAAGACGACCAGGCCCGCGCCGTCGCAGCAGGCGTGGTGGGCCTGCAGCGTCACGTCGCACGAGTCATGGCCCTGGATGACGAACAGCCTCAAGCCGATCTCTTTGCGCAGGTCCTGGCGGCCGGTGGCCGGGAACGCCTGGCCGGTCTGGCCCTCGGCCCATACGATCTGCGGCACGGCACCCGGCTGCACGACCCAGAACGGACGTCGCCTCCGCATTTCCAGGCACGAGATGAGCAGCGGGTGGCGGGGCATGATCGCCTGCACGGCCGATTCGAGCGCGCCGCGGTCAATACGTCCCGAGAACCGCAGCCGGGAGAAGATGCTCCAGGGGTAAGCGGGGCGGTCCTCCCAGATGAGGAACTCCTCGAACGCGGTGAGCGGCAGCGCGAGGGTGGGCATCTTGC
>CAZQJF010000213.1:1547-5789 GCA_964593735.1 uncultured Streptomycetaceae bacterium
TGCCGCGACCGGATGATCTCCCGCAGCGTCTCACGGCTGGAGTAGCGGAACTCGTAGCCCAGCTCCTCCTGCAGCCGGCGCGGCGCGACCGCCCACGGATGGCGGGCGAAGTAGAGGAATTCGGCCGGGGATTCCGTCCCCGGCAGCCGCAGGGTCCAGGCGGACCCGTGCACCAGCCGCGCGAGCCAGAACGGCGCGCGCACGGTCCGGCGCCGCGTGGCGGCGGCGATTTCAGAAATCGGGCTCCAGTTCGCCGGCGCGATGTTGAAGGCGCCGCGCGCGCCCGCCGACAGGATCGCCAGCATCGCCGCGGCGACATCGTCCTCGTGGACGAACTGCACCGGCGTGTCGCAGCCGTCGATCAGGATCAGCACCGGCAGCCTGAAGATGAACCGGTAGAGGTAGTTGTCCATGCCCGGACCGCCGATGATCGCCGGGCGCACGCGGCTCACGGCGATCGCGGGGTGCCGCTTCGCGAACTCCCGGGTCATGTCCTCGCACTCGACCTTTTCGGCTGCGTATTGAAACGCCGCCGCGCGCAGCGGCCACGATTCCTCGATCGGCACCGGGTTGTCCGGCCAGGCGCCGTACGCGGTCGCGCTGGAGACGAGCATCACCCGCTCCGCGCCGCAGCCCGCCGCTGCGTCGAGCAGATTGCGGCAGCCCCCGACGTTGACCCGGCGCATCCTCCGCCGGTCGTGTATCGGGGCCACCACGTAGGCCGCGTGGATTACCGAGTCCGGCCGGAACTCGCGCAAAGTGTCACCGAGCGCCGGGCTCACGATGTCCAGCTCCACGAAGCGGTGGGGCGCAGCCTGCGCCGGCGCGGGTGGAAGGATGTCGAGCCCCAGGATCTCCACGTCGCTGCGCCGCTGCCGCAGGTGCCCGACCAGTGTCCGGCCCAGGTAGCCGGAGCTGCCGGTGATCGCAACGCGTTTCAAGTCGGGACCGAACCCTGCTTCGGGGTGCGCACGAAAACGCGGGGGCGGCCGAACAAGGTCGCGGGAAAAGACCGGAAGTTCGCCCAGCTGATGTAAATCGACAGCGCCAGAACGAGCGCGAAGTCGAGAATGAACGACACGAGAGGCGTCCCGCGTCCCAGGAATCTGTTGGCAACCAGCATGAGGGCGAACAGCGCGACCGCCATCGACGCAAAAGCCGCATAAACGACCGCTCCGAGCATCAACGCGATCGACGGCGCGAGCAGCATCGCCGCCACGGCCGAGAAGAACGTGGCGGCAAACATGAGGTATCCCAGCCACGTGCCGAGAGGAAACAGCGCGCCCCTGCGCTCCTCGGGCGAAAGAGTGCGATCGAACAACAACGCCGGGATCATTCTTCTCGTGACCTCGCCGACGCCGGCTGCCCAGCGCTTCTGCTGCGAAACCCAGTGGCGGAAACTCGCGGGAAGTTCTCCGGGCACCGTCACCGTGGACAGGAACACTCCGCGCCAGCCCTTCAGGAAAGCGCGATAGCTGAGATCCCAGTCCTCCGAGAGCGTGTCGCCGCGCCAGCCGCCTGCCGCATCGATGGCGGCGCGGCGCCAGATGCCGCACGTGCCGCTGAACGGCATCAGCTTCTCCGCCCAGCTGCGCGTCGCCTGTTCGATTCCGAAATGAAAATCGAGCAGTATCGCCTGCGCCCGCGTCAACGCGTTCTCGCCGGTGTTGAGGAAGTCCGGCCGGGCCTGCACGAAGGCGAGCTGCGGCTGCGCGAGCAATACCGCCATGCAACGCCGCAGGAAATCCGGCGACGGAATGTAGTCGACGTCGAATATGGCGAAGTAGTCGTGCCCGCCCCTCTCGCGGGCCTCGTTCAGGGCGCCGGCCTTGAACTCCGTGCGGTCGGTGCGATGAACAACGGCAACGTCCGCGCCCGTCGCCCGGGCGCGCTCTGCCGCGGCGCGAGCGATCTCCGTCGTCGCGTCCGTGCTGTCGTCGCAGACCTGGACGTGCAGCTTGTCCCGCGGCCAGTCGAGGCGGGCGCAACTCGCGATCGCACGCTCCACGATGGCGCCTTCGTTGAAGGTCGGGATCTGCACCACGACGTGGGGCAGTTCGGCGTCGGGCGGCAGCGGAGACGCCATCAGCCGCGCCTCCATTTGAACGCCTGCACGGCGCAGCGCGAGATGAACCCGCAACAGATGGACGAGCCCGAAGACGACGAAAAACAGGAAAACGCAGCCGACCAGGGTCAGCCCCGCGAGCAACTGACCCAGCCACTCGAACATCATCACGCTGCAGGATTCGCTATCGAGGCAGGCAGCGGCCCCCGCGCCAGGATCCGGCTTCGCTCCGGCACGATGTTTCCAAGGAGAACGATCGGGTCGTCGAAAACCGGGTCGACGATCATGCGCGCGAACTCTGCGTGGTCCGGATGCCCGGAGTTCCAGACGCGCTGGTTCCGCATTTCGGACAGGCTCCAGGTGCCCCACCATAGCGCCTTGGAAAAGGTTACCTTGTCGACGCCAAAGCGCTTGCCCAGCGCCACCATACCCGGCATCTCGCGGAAATTGGCGTGCTGCACCACGAAACACAGCCAGAGGGTGCGGATTTCACCCTGGCGGCGCAGTTGCGCCAGGAACTCCATGTTTTCGAGCAGCTGTTCCCAGTCGCCGCCGCGGCGGGTGACCGCGTAGGTCGCAGGAGTAGCCGCATCGAAGGAAACCAGAACGGCGTTTACCCTGCCATGAAATCCGCGCATCCGGTTCCAGGTCTTCCGGGTGAACATGACGCCATTCGTCTGCAGGTTTACCCGCATTTTGGGAAAACGGCTGCCATCGAAAGAGAACAGGAACTCGCGGAAGACGCGCGAAGCAAAGGGATCGCCCGAACCGGTGACGCTGAGCGTAAAGGGCTGGTCGGTGGGCTTCGTCAGGAAAGCTTCGACCAGCCGGTCGTGCAGCGACTTGCGCGACTCGTAACCGGGGCCGTCGTTGAACTGGATGCGCCCGGGACGGCAGCTCGGGCACGAAAGATTGCAGGACTTGTCATGCGAAAAATTGATGAAGCGCGGGATGCCCTCCATCACCGTCTTGTTGCCTGCGATGATCTCGCGCAGGCGCCGTTGCCCTGAAGCCTCGGCGCGCGTGGGCAGCGTGCCCCCCTGAATCGACGGGCATACCTCGTGATTGCAATGACTGAAGCTGCCATCGAGGATACCGCGCCGGATATCCTGTGCTGCCTCGGAGTTCCAGATCGCCTCGGCGCTCTGCTCGTGGAGATTCCCCGCGCGCTGCCGCAACCAGGAGGGACAGCAAAGGAAGACGCTGCCGTTCTCGGCAAGCTCGAAAGTCTCGAACGGGCGCACGCAGAAGCGCTCTTTCAGCCCGGTATCGGCTTTCTGGTTGCGGTTGCGGCGCGCGCGCAACCCCGCCCGCCACTCGAAGACGGCCTCGGCCATTCGCGAGAGGCGAGGCCGCTGGAACAAGCGGTAGAGAGCCGGAATGATGCGCATCGCGGGTCAATCTATTCCATCCACCCGTGCGATGCAAGGCCGCTCCACGTCCGTCCGGATGGACGGCGTGATCGCGTTTTTACCCGAAGGGCGACTTCGCCCGGCCACTCAGGCGCGTGCGGCTTCCTCGGCCAGCGCCTGCACGGTCTCCAGGACCTGCTCTTCCGTGTGCCCGCTGTTGATGAAGAACCGCAGCCGGGCCGCCTTTTCCGGGACCGCCGGATACAGGATGGGCTGCACGTGGATGCCGCGCTCGAACAGCGCGTGCGACAGCCGCACGGCCTTCGCGGAGCTGCCCGTGATCGCGGGGACGATCGCGAGGCCCTGGCTCGACCCGACGTTGATTCCCGCCGTAAGGGCCTCGTTCCTGAACAGGACGCCTCGCTGCTGCAGCGCTGCCACACGCGCGGGCTCCCGGCGCATCATCTCCAGCGCAGCCAGCGCCGCCGCCGCCGTCGCCGGCGCCATGCCGACGCTGTAGAGAAAGCCCGGCGTCAGGAACTTGATGTGCTCGATCAGCGCGGTTTCCCCGGCGATGAAGCCGCCGCAGCTCGCCAGCGCCTTGCTGAGCGTGCCCATCCAGATATCCACGTCCGCGCCGTTCATCCCGAAGTGCTCGCGGATCCCGAGACCGGTCGCACCCATGACGCCGAAAGAATGCGCTTCGTCCACCATCAGGAAGGCGCGGTGCCGGCGCTTGACCTCCACGAGCCGGCACAGATCGGGATAATCGCCGTCCATGCTGAAGATGCCTTCGACGACGACCAGCACGCGCTCGAACTGCCG
>CAZQJF010000214.1:0-5781 GCA_964593735.1 uncultured Streptomycetaceae bacterium
CGCGCGTCGGTGAGATCAACGGACAGGTGACGCACGCGGGCGCCGGTGTAAGGCGTCCTGGATAGCGCGACGACGTCCCAGCCGCGACCCGCGAGATAGGGAGCGACGCGGCGGCCGATAAGGCCGTTCGCCCCCGCCACCAGGGCTACCCGCGGTGTCTGCGCCAGGGTCACGTCAAGAACCGATATGAAACCGCCGATGGCCGCCGATGGCCGCCGACAAAACCAAGATCAATCGAGCCGCAGACAAGCTCAGATACCCACAGGCAGGGCCAAAACTACGATCAGTCCAGTTACAGAGGTGACATGCTTTGTTCCTGGATTTCATTCGCGTGCTGTCGTCGCATATTGGTCTTTGCTCTTGATTCTATCGGCGTTCATCGGCGGCCATCGGCGGTTGATCGATTTGCTTTTCGCCCCCCTAGCGCGGGGCGCCGGAGACCATGTGCTCCGTGGCCGGCCGGTATACGCCGAGGTCGCGTCCCCGTATGCCGGACGCGGCGGCGGCGCTCACCACCGCGATGCCCCGCAGCGGCGTGGAGCGGTCCGCAGCCACGGAGGGAAGCCACGTGATCCCGAGGTCCGACAGGGCCGCATCCTCCCGCTCGCGGTCGGCCACGATCAACCGCGCGTCCGCCGCCACCGGCGGCGCCCGGTCGAGGCCCGCGAACAGGTTGCGCCGGTAGTAGCGCCGGTCGATCAAGGGCAGCCATTCGCCCATGCCGCGCACGCTCAGGTAATACGGATCGTCGAAGACTTCGGCGCCGGTCATCGTGTACATCGCCAGCGACGGCGAATTCCCGGGCGAGTCGGTGATGAACCGCTGCGCGCTGGACACGCCCGGCACGCTCAGCATGACGTGGAGGTGCTCGATGTACCACGCGTCCCAGTCCACGGCGCGCGCAGGATCGGTAATCCCACTCTGAGACATGAATATCATCCGTCCTCCGAATCATCGGACCAGTGAGAGTCAAGAACAGATTCAGCCACGGAAACACACGGAAAGCACGGAAAGTCGAAAAAAGAAATTCAAGAACGATACTAACGGTCGCGTGCTGGCCTTGCTTCTATTTCCGTGTGTTTCCGTGTGATTCCGTGGCCGAGTCCTTGCTTCCGCCCACAGGCGGCACAGCGTACGCAGCGTTGCGGCCTGCAATTCGGCCCGAAATGAATGCCCAGCCGAGATGGTGCCCATGGCCCTCCAGCAGCAGCCCGCCCTGGCCGGTAGAGCCCGCGGCATACAGGCCGGGAATCACGGTTCCGTCCTCGCGCGTGACCTCCAGCCGCTCGGTGACCCTGAGCCCGCCGTCGGTGAAGATCACATAGCTCTTTACCGGTCCCAACGCGTAGAACGGCGCGGTGTCCAGCGCCGGCCGGCCGGCGCGCCCGCCACCGTTGTACTCGTTGAGCGTGCGCGCGAGGGCGTCCGGCGACATGCCCATGCTGCGCGCAAGCCCGTCGATCGTCGATGCTTCGTGGTAGATGTCCGAGCGATTTCGCCGGTAATCGGCGAGATAGGCATACGCAATGCCCGGCGCCGTCGAGACGTAGTGCGGCCACGCCGTGAAGCGCTGCGCGAGTTTCTGGTCGAACACGATGAAAGTCAGCTTTTCGGGCTGTCGCGGCACCGCATGCGCCGGCCTCGCCAGCTCATCGGCAAAGCGCTCGCCGTTGCGGTTCACCAGGATCGCGCCGTTCTTGAAGAGCTCCGGCGAGACTCCGAGCGCCGTGGTGAGAAAGCTCATGGCGAATGGCCGCAGCACCGCATCCGGCAGGGTGTCCATCGCCCAACGCATCGTGCAGGCGAGCCAGCGCCACGGCGGCAGCTTGAGCATCAACCGGTCGTGCGATGGCGGCACGAAGCGCATGATAGGACCGCGCACGATATCGCCGTTCACGATCGATGCGCCGGCGGCAAGCGCGATGCGGTGCCCGTCTCCCGTCGCGGTGACATTGACCGCTTCGAGCTGCGCAACCTCCTCCCCGGCCAACCGCGCCTTCAGCTCCCGACCCGCACTGTAGTCGCCTGCCGCCAGCACCACCCCGCCCCGCGCGCGAAACTCGCCGGCGGTGCCGCCCGTGCCGCGTGCCCGCACGCCGGCGACTCTTCCGTTCTCGACGATCAGCCCTTCGACCGGGGTGGCGAGCCGTATGTCCACCCCGAGCTTGCGGCAATGGCGCCCGACGTAGTACGGAAAAGCGCGTGAATTGGGAAGCACGAGGTGCATGCGCGAAACCCGGTGCGGCGGCTCGGGCATCGGACCTGCGAACACCAGGCCAATGCCGCGCAGCCATTCGAACATGTCCGTCGTGCTATCGACGAGGATCCGGCGCAGTTGCCGGTTGTCGCGCGGCGCGTACTGTCCGGCGAGGACCTCGAGGTCCTCGAAATGCGCCTGCGGCGTGTCCTGGATGCCGCGCCGCTGCTGGTGAGGCGAGTTGGTGATCGACATGGAGCCGACGGACCACGCCGTGCTGCCGCCGAGCTGCGGATTCTTCTCCAGCAGGACGACGCTGCGGCCGAGGCGCGCGGCCTCCGCCGCCGCCGCGAGACCGGCGCCGCCGCCGCCTACTACTACTACGTCAAATATTTCGCTGCCGCTCATCCAAGAGCCAAAACCAGAAAATTGACAGGATTAACAGGATCAACAGGATTCAACCCCAGCAAGAGTAGACGTCTTGGGGTGTTATGTCCGGAACTAATCCTGTACATCCCGTTAATCCTGTCCAATTGCCGTCAAGAAACAACAAAGGCAGGCCACGGGCCTGCCTTGCGGAAACTCGAAGGCGCGTCAGGCAGACTTGCGCAGCTTATCCGCCTCCTTAATCGCACCGGGCTCCGACAGCCGGCGGAGAAGACTTCCGCAATCAGCGATGCGAGGATCGACGCCCATCGCCTGGTACGCCGCCCACGCGCTCGCCTGGACGGCGGAGTACACCGGCTTGCCGAGGTCGCGCTCCAGGGCGTCCAGCACTTCCAGGGCGCGCAGCTGCGTGCACGCGACGAACACCGCTTCCGATTTCGGCGTCGTGATCTCCTTCACCTTGCGATAGATCTCGGCGGGCTCGATCTTCGCGTGATCGAACATGTCGAGCATGTCGAAGGTGCCGAGCGTTACGACCTCGATGCCGAAGGTTTTCAGGAATTGCTTGAGCCGCTCGTTGGTGACCTCCACGTACGGCGTCACGATGTCCACCCGCTTGTAACCGCCCGCCAGAAAGCATTCAGCCATCGCGCCGGCGGTGGTCACGGTAGGCGCCCTGGTAATGGCGGTGAGCTGCTCGCAGATCCGCTTGTTCCACTCGGGACCCTCGAAGAAGCTCCCGCTGGTGCAGCCGTACACCACAACGTCGGGCTCGACCATCGCCACGTCGGCCGCGGCCTGCTTGCTGGCGTTTTCCATGCCGCGAAGTTCCTCCGGGGTGCCATGGCGTCCGCCGGCGATGCGCGCGGTGTGGACGGATACCCCCGGCGGCGCGATGCGCCAGAACTCGGTTTCCATGGTGGTGTTGATCGAAGGAACCAGCAACCCGATCCTGCCTCGCCATCCGTACATGTCCCTACTCCTTGTCAGAACCCGTCAAAAAAAGCGAATCAGCTACAGATACACACAGATACACACAGATAAGAGCAACCCAAGAGTCAGACATATTTCAGCCGACGATACACTCCGATTCTATTGTCCATATTTGCCGCGTGGCTCCGTGGCCAATGCCGTTCTGGCTTTGGTTTTATCTGTGTTTATCTGTGTTTATCTGTGGCTCCAAATTACGCAACAGCCGCGAGTCGCTCCTCCGACCTCAGCGTGCGCAGCAGCCGTCCGTAACCGGGAATCTCACCGCGATAGCCGACCAGCCGCAGCGCGTCCCACACGCTCACCTGCGTGGTGGACACCACCGGCTTGCCGAGCTCGCGTTCGAGGCGCTCGATCACGTCCATGCTCCGCCAGTTGGTGCAGGCGAGCGCAACCGCGTCGGCATCCGCGGAACCCACGCCACGCGCCAGCTCGTACGCGCTGTCGGGGCCGAGACGCCCGACGGCGAGGTTGTCCACCATGCCCAGGCCGCGGGCCGCGACCACCTGGAATCCGTTCGCTTCGAGAAAGGCCTGGGCGATCGCATTGACCTTGTCGGTGTAGGCCGAGCCGAGCACGATGCGCTTCGCATCAAGAAAGCGCAGCGCGCGCAGCAATGCCGTGGAAGTAGTGGTGGCCGGTTTGCCGGTCGCTTTCTCGATCCGGTCCGTTACCTCGCGGTCATAACCCGCGCCCTTCAAGAAGCTCGGGGCGGTCGCACCCATCACGATGACGTCCACGTCGGCGGTGGCCAGCAGCCGGCTCGCTGTTTCGAGGTCCTCGAGGATCCTGAGGATCGCCTCCGGGGTAATGTCGGTCAGGAACAGCCGCGCGACATGCAGCGTCACGTTCGCCGGGAGCGCCCGGTAGAACTCGGGCTCGACCGTCGTGTTCGACGAGGGCACGAGCAATCCGATGCGATAAGAATCTTTCGTCACAGGTTCTTTGTCTCCCCTTGCAGCAAGGCTCCTCCTGAGGAATGCGCCGCACGCAAGCGCGACGCATTCCTGTAGTATAAGAGTCCGCCGCTGTTTTGTCCGTCAAGGCGAAGCAGCCGCTTTTCGGAACTGCCATTAGCTCCCGACGGCAAAACCACAATCTGGACATCCCGGCGGCGATTGCTGGCGACGCGTGCGAATCTCTGCGATGACCTACGACACCATACTGTACGAAGAAGACGGCGCGATCGGCTGGCTGACGTTGAACCGCCCCGACGACGGCAACATGTTCACGCCGGCGATGTGCCACGAGATCCGCGACTGCATCGACGGGATCCGGCGCGAGACGCGCACGCGCGTGCTCGTCATCACCGGCGCGGGTGACCGGTTCTTCTGCATCGGCGGGCGCAAGGAGGGCATGGAGGACACGCAGCTCTACGCCGGTATGCTGCCCACGCTGGAAATCTACGAGAGCATCGAGCGGCTGCAGAAACCGGTCATCGCCTCGGTGAACGGGTACGCCGTGGGCGGCGGTCAGGTATTGCAGGTGATGTGCGATCTCACCATCGCGAAGGAAAGCGCCGTGTTCCGCCAGGTCGGTCCCATGATGGGCAGTTTCGACGCGGGCTACGGCACCTGGTACCTGGAAGACCTGGTCGGCAAGAAGAAAGCCAAGGAAATCTGGTTCCTGAATCCCCGCATGACGGCGGGAGAAGCGCTCGACATCGGGCTCATCAACAAGGTCGTGCCCGACGACAGGCTCAAGGAAGAGACACGCAGGATGGCGCTGGAAATCGCCGAGCGCGGCGCGTTTGCGATCGCCGCGTTGAAGGCCGCGTTTACCGCGCGTCACGGCGGGGTATCCGGGCTCGCGCGCATCTCCCACGACATGCTGTTGCGGCTCTACCTGGAGTCGGACGAATCGCACGAGCTTTCAAGCGCGTTCGGGGCGAAGCGCAAGCCCGACCCCGGGAAATTCGGTCATTGACCAGCGGAACAAGGATGGAACGGTCTGCCTTGACCGAATTTCCTATATGAACCGCCGTTCGTTCGTGTTCTCTGTGTAAGTGTGTGGTAAATAGTTCTGCTTTACCCGGCGCGTAGGCGGTTCATTTGAGCACTATCCTTACGTTGCACGATCCGCAGACCGCGCGCCGCTATCACGACGCCGGCGTGTGGCGCGACGACACGCTCTACTCCCTGCTCGAGGATCACGCGCGGGCACGGCCGCGCGCGTGGGCGCTGCGCGACAGCCGGCGGCGGCTCACC
>CAZQJF010000215.1:0-5776 GCA_964593735.1 uncultured Streptomycetaceae bacterium
TGGCGCCGCGGCTGCGCAACGAGCGCGTGCCGGACGCTTCGAGCGGCGGCGGACCCTTCGGCGAGCTGAGAGGCCGGCTCGCATTGCCGGTGAGAGGCGAGCTTGCCAGCCGCTTCGGCAGCCCGCGCGCCGATGGCGGAGCGATCTGGAAAGGGCTCTTCATCGCCGCCCGGGCCGGGGAGGAAGTCCGGGCGGTAGCGGCGGGCCGCGTCGTTTTCGCGGACTGGCTGAGGGGGTTCGGCAACCTGCTCATCATCGACCACGGAGGCGCCTATATGACCCTCTACGGCAACAATGAAAGCCTTTTCAAGCAGGTTGGTGACTTAATCCACGGCGGAGAGGCGGTGGCGGCCGTGGGAAACACCGGCGGCAATGCGGATTCGGGTTTATACTTCGAACTTCGGCATCAGGGTAAGCCTCTCGACCCCCTGGGTTGGGTGACTGTCAAGTGAACGGCAGGCAGTCACGGCACACTAACAAGACAGTGGTTGTAACCGGCACCGGCCGCCACCATTTACCCTTGACCGTACGCCGTTCCCCCGGATTGACCAGGAGTTGGTAATGCGCAACAGAATGCATCAGATTGGATTGATCGTCGTCGGCGTCCTGCTCGGCGTGCTGGTGAGTCTCAATTTCTCCGCCGTCGCGCAGCGGGACGCCTCGACGAAGCTCACGCCGCTGCCGATCGAAGAGCTGCGGGCATTCACCGAGGTGTTCGGCCGGGTGAAGAGCGACTACGTCGAGCCGGTCGAGGACAAGAAACTCATCACGGAAGCAATCAACGGGATGTTGACCGGTCTCGATCCGCACTCCGCGTATCTCGACCAGGAAGCGTTCCGGGAGCTGCAGGTCGGAACCCAGGGAGAATTCGGCGGCCTCGGCATCGAAGTCGGCATGGAAGACGGCTTCGTCAAGGTCGTCGCGCCGATCGACGATACGCCCGCCGCCCGCGCCGGCATCAAATCGGGCGATTTGATCGTCAAGCTCGACGAAACGTCGGTCAAGGGCATGACGCTGAACGACGCAGTCAAGCGCATGCGGGGCAAGCCCAATACCCAGATCACGCTCACCATCGTTCGCAAAGGCGAGCCGAAGCCGATCGTGGTCACGCTGACGCGCGCGGTCGTCAAGATCCAGAGCGTGAAATTCAAGCTGCTCGAGCCGGGATACGCCTATTTCCGCGTTTCCCAGTTCCAGGAGCATACCGGCGAGACGCTGGCGAAATCGATCGAGACGCTGTTCAAGCAGAACCAGGGCCCGATGAAGGGCATCATCCTCGACCTGCGCAACGACCCGGGCGGTTTGTTGAACGGTGCGGTCGCGGTTTCTTCGGCGTTCCTGCCTTCCAACGCGCTCGTCGTCTACACCGACGGCCGCACCGAGGACGCCCGCATGAAGCTGAACGCGAGCCCGGAGAACTACCTGCGCGGACGGTTGAAGGAGGACTACATCAGGCGGCTGCCGCCGGAAGTGAAGACCGTCCCGATGGTGGTGCTCGTGAACGCAGGCTCGGCGTCGGCTTCGGAGATCGTCGCGGGAGCGTTGCAGGACCACAGGCGCGCGGTGATCATGGGCCAGCAGACGTTCGGCAAGGGCTCCGTGCAGACCATCCTCCCGCTCGGCAACAACACCGCCATCAAGCTCACCACGGCGCGTTATTACACGCCGAACGGCCGCTCGATACAGGCGCGCGGGATCGTGCCGGACATTCCGCTCGACGACGGCGCCAACGAGAAGACCGCCAGCCTGAAGCTGCGCGAGGCCGATCTCACGAAGCATCTCACCGATTCGGTCAAGCGCGAAGAGAAGCCCGCGGTGGCGCCGGCGGAGAAGTACAGCTTCACGCCCACGCCGCGTCCGACCGACGTCGACGAGAAACTGCTCAAGCCGGAACCGGGCGAGGTCGTCTCCAAGCACGACTACGAGCTGAACCAGGCCGTGTCGTTCCTGAAGACTCGCGGCACTTCCAGGACCGCGACCGTCAACTAGCGCACGCGGCGCCGCCCTACCCGAAACGCCCGGCGGAAGCTGGGCGTTTCGCTGTACACTGTAGCGACCGCGGCGCCGGAAAAACAGGGACAGTCCCAGTATTCAGACGACGGGGACTGTCCCTGTTTTTCCTACACTCCTCCCGCTTATGAACGACGACCAGCTCCTGCGCTACAGCCGCCACATCCTGCTGCCGCAGATCGGCATCGAAGGCCAGGAGAAGCTGCTCGCGGCGCGCGCGCTCGTCATCGGCGCCGGCGGGCTGGGCTCGCCGGTGGCGCTGTACCTGGCTTCCGCCGGTGTCGGGCGGCTCACGATCTGCGACGGCGACGACGTCGACCTCACCAACCTGCAGCGCCAGATCGTGCATCGCATGCGTTCGATCGGAACGCGCAAGGTCGACTCGGCGCGCGCCACGCTCGCCGAGATCAATCCGGAGGTCGCCGTCACCGCGCTGCACGAACGCGTGGACGAGAAACGCCTCGAAGCGCTGATCGGCGAGGCCGACGTGGTGCTAGACGGCAGCGACAACTTCGTGACCCGCCATGCGATAAACCGCGTCTGCGCGCGCTTGAGAAAGCCGCTCGTGTCCGGGGCGGCGGTGCGCTTCGACGGGCAGGTCGCCGTGTTCGATCTGCGCGCGGCCGACTCGCCGTGCTATTCGTGCCTGTTTCCCGAGGACGGAGAAAGCGAGGACGTGCGCTGCGCCGTGATGGGCGTATTCGCGCCGCTGACGGGCATCGTCGGCTCGATGCAGGCGGCCGAGGCGCTGAAGCTGCTGACCGGCGCGGGCGAAACGCTTACCGGCAAGCTGCTGCTGCTCGACGCGCTCACCATGGAGGTGCGCACCATCCGGCTCAAGAAAGATCCGGCGTGCCCCGTGTGCGGAGCCCGTTAAGGAATCTCTATGTCATCCTCGCGCAGGCGGGGACCCAGTAAACGAGCTGAATCGCATGCCTGGGTTCCCGCCTGCGCGGGAATGACGGGGTTAAAGGTTGTTGATCTTGGGGCCCCTGAGAGACGCCGAGCAGCGCAGACAAGGCCGGGAATTCGGCGAGCACTGTCGAACCAGAGTGTCGGCGTTCGTGTGTCCAAGGAACCGTCCACGACCAAGAGCCTAGAACGGCAACGGTAGGTGAGTTGCGCAGCCGCCGGTCTTGGCGAGCAGCGGAGGGGAAGGGAAAAACCGTCGAAAATAGGGACAGTCCCTGTCGTCAAGATACTGGGACTGTCCCTATTTTCGATGCCTGTTTTTCCTCGGCGAACCGGGGAACCCCTTTCTTTGGTTACTTTCTTTGGGGGGGCAAAGAAAGTAACCAGGCCCCGCGAGAGGACTGTACAACAGCGGGCGGGGAAGACGTTTCACTTGAAGTTCGGCGTATGCACTCTACCGACGACCACACACGAGTTCTGCGAGCAAACCAACGACCAAGAGATGCGTAGTCAAACTCCTATATCTGGTCAGCCAAGGCAAGCGTGTCAGACTCGCTCATCTTTGCCTCCAAAGAACCTCGGGTAAATTACCCATCGCCAGTAGCTCAGGCAGATGGCAACCGTCAATCCAACTATCCACCCCATGATTGAAAACACAAGGAGGAACCCGAGTTTTCCGCCGTACGCTAAATGGGCCACGTGCGTGCCTATGCTGTCCGAAAACAACTCCAGGCTCTTTAACGGTGGCTGAAAAAAAGGCCATACGTAGCTCGCAACGATCACCAAACCGATGAAATGCACCAGCAAGAAGCTCTTCCAGAGCGCCATTGACGCCAGGTGTGAAACACTATCGCGTTTGAAAACTACCAGGAAGAAAAGTACTTGAGCGGGTACGAGAGCCCACTCAACAGCGAACGCCAACCGCGCGAATTCGTAAAAGGAGGTTGCGTTGAGGATATTTTCGAATCCCGTGTCAAAGATCGCATAGAAGATCTGCAGCAATCTTTGAACGGCATCGCTGTGCAATAAGGCAGGATGACTTAGTACCATTGGAAGTAAGAATCCTGGTACCAGGCTACCGAAAGCAAACCAGTTGTTCAGCAAGTCGCTGTCTCCCCTCCCTCAGGAGAACGCCAGATCAAGATGGGATCGGAACATGGGGCTGTCCCCATAAGGATTGTGGCGGACGCAGGCCGTCACAATCCTCGGATGACGATCTTCCCCACCTGCGCATTCGATTCCATGTAGCGCTTCGCCTCCGGCAGGTCGTCGAAGTCGAACACCCGGTCGATCACCGGCGTGAGGCGCCCGTCGGCCACCGCTGGCAGGAGATCGCGCACGAAACCGCGCACCGCCCCGGCGCGCCCCTCCGCGTCCAGCCGGCTGTTGGAAACGCCGAACACCACGAGGCGGCCGGCGTGCAGCTCGCGCAGATCGATTTCGCTCCGCGTCACGCCGTCGACGTAGCCGACAGTCGCGAGCCTGCCGCCAAACGCAAGGGAGCGCATGCATTCCGTGAACAGCGAGCCGCCGACGCAGTTGACCGCGACGTCGGCGCCTTTTCCGCCGGCAGCCGCTCTCACTCGCTCAGCGAAATCCGCATCGCGCGTCTCGATGCCGATGTCCAGACCGATCGCCCGCAGCCGCGCGAGCTTGCCGGCTGAACCCGAAGTGCCGATCACGCTCGCTCCCAGGCACTTTGCGGCCTGCACGCAGGCGACGCCGGTAGCGGAAGAGGCGCCCGTCACGAGCACCCATTCGCCGCGCTGCAGCCGGCCGTAGGTGACGAGCGCATCGTAAACAACGAGGAACGACACGGGGATGGCCGCCGCCTGTTCCCAGCCGAGGCGCGGCGGCACCGGTATCGCCTCGCTCGCTTCCATCACGGCGTATTCGGCGAAGCTGCCGCGACCGCGGCCGTGCACGCGGCCCATGACGCGGTCACCCGGGTTGAGGCCGGCTACGCCTGCGCCGACAGCATGCACTTCGCCGGCAGCTTCGGTACCGCCGGGTTTCTCCGAACCGCCGTGCATGACGCCGCCCGCAATCAGCTCGCCGCGGTTGAGTCCCGCGGCGCGAACGCGCAGCAGAATCTCTCCCGGTCCGGCCTGCGGAACCGGGACATCACGAAATTCGAGCGCGGGTTTTCCGGCTATCGTTCGGATCCAGCACGATCTCATGGTCGTCAGCGGCACTCGAGTCGTTCGGAACGGCCGCTAGCCTGAATTTTTGATCTCGATCAGCCCGCAGGCCCCACGGCAATCAAGCGTCGCCGCCACAAGAACCCGCGCAGCTTCCAATATCCGTGAAACCTGCGGGCTAAGTCATGTCGAGCGAAGAAGCTTCCTCCGCGGCCCCGGCGGGAGCCGGGGGCTGCTGTGTGGGCTGCGCCGCCGTGGGCCGCGCCGCGGCAATGGCGCTCAGCAAAGATTCCAGGTCTTTGGCGACCTGTTCCGCGTCCGGGCCGTTCCTGCCCAGCATCTGCAGCAGCACCCTCGCGGGAAAGTCCGTGAGCGCTTCGGGGCGGTTGCTGCGGATGCGCGATGCGCTTTCCAGCGTGGGGCGGAAATGCGTGGACTTGAATCCCGCCTTCGAATTTTCCATGGCCTCGATGATCGCGTACTGCGCGCGCGCGACGCCGAGCAGGAGCTCCGCTATTTGTTGTGTCGTGACGTAGGCCATGCCCGTCCCCTTTTCTCAATACCCCTAGTATTTAACCGACAACGAAAACGTGATCGCCATGACCATGTCCCGAGCAGAGCAGTACGAATCAACCCCTAAGAGCATCTGGCAAATGAAGCCTCTTCCCTCATCCCAACCCTTCTCCCGGGCAACGCCCAGGCGTTGCCTCCCT
>CAZQJF010000216.1:0-3076 GCA_964593735.1 uncultured Streptomycetaceae bacterium
CATCCGGCGTGACGGTGACGTTCGCGCACTGGGCGCTGCTCCACAACGAGCGCACGAAGCTCATCTTCTGGATGGTCGCGACCGTCGCGCTGGGCCTCACGTTCCTGGGATTCCAGGTCTACGAGTACGGTCATGCCTATTCGGAGCTCAACCTGAAGCTCACCACCGGCGCTTACGGGGCCACGTTCTTCATGCTGACCGGCTTCCATGGTTTTCACGTGACGATAGGCACTATCATGCTGATGACCATCCTCGGCCGCATCATCGCCGGCCATTTCCGCCCGGAACATCATTTCGGTTTCGAGGGCGTCGCATGGTACTGGCACTTCGTCGACGTGGTGTGGCTGGGTCTTTTCATTTTCGTCTACTGGCTATAAGCCGACAACCAAGAAGAAAACCAAGAAACAACAAGAAAGCCGGCTCAACAAAAAAGGGGATACCCCGTCAGTAGGGGATGCCGCCGCGCCGTGATGCTGCAATCGGCGCGGCTTTTTTTTTGGAACCCCAAAACCTTGACGCAAAGGCGCGAAGGCGCAAAGAAGATTGCTAATATTCGGACTTCCTTTGCGGCTTTGCGGCTTCGCGTCCAGGTTACTGGAGTTTGCCGGGGATCAGGCCGAGATAGAATCCCAGCATCAGGAGCGCGAACAGCACCACCGAAAGCACGACGCGCACCGTGAGCGCTTTCACGACCCGGTCCGATTGGCCGCGGTCCTTGACGAGGAAATACAGCGCGGAACCGAGGCTTGCGACGATGAAAACCAGAAACAGGATGACGACGATTTTCACGGTGTTATAGGCTCTCATTCAGTGTAACGCAAGCAACCGTACGGTTACCACTTTGCCCGTCCCTTACCGCTTCAGACCCAGGCTCGTCCCCACGGTGGCGGCCGTACTGGGAATCGCGGCAACGCTCGCACTCGCCAACTGGCAACTGGGGCGCGCGCACGAGAAAGAGGCCGCGCGGGCGCGGCTGGAGGCTCTAGCCAGGAATGGCCCGGTGACGTTGACCGCCGCGGAAGTGAGCGCCGCGGACATGGAGTGGCGGCGAGTGACGGTGAGCGGGCGCTTCGAGCCGAAGCACGCCGTGCTTCTCGATAATCGGATATACCGCGGCGTTCCGGGCTATCACGTCGTGATGCCTCTTGCCATCGCCGGCGGCGAGCGCTACGTGCTCGTGAACCGCGGCTGGATCGCGGGGACGCGGGATCGCAGCCGGCTGCCGGAGGTGAAAACTCCGGAAAGAACCGTCGAAGTCAGCGGTCTCGCCGTCGTCCCGGGGCGGCGTTTTCTCGAGCTCTCGGACGAGGTCGTGGAAGGCAAGGTGTGGCAAAACCTGACGCTCGAGCGCTATAGGCGCGCGGTGCCGATCCCGTTGCAGCCCATAATGATCCAGCAGGAAAGCGCGCTCGATGACGGCCTGACGCGTGCGTGGAACCCTCCCGACCTCGGCGTGGACAAGCATTACGGCTACGCCTTTCAATGGCTGGCGCTCGCCGTGACCATACTGGCGATCTATCTCGTGACCAATGTCAGACGCACCAGCACCGAAACGAAATCTTCTTAGCCTCTGGCTCATCATCGCGCTCTGTGTGGCGCCGGTGGCGGCCTCGTACCTGCTTTACTATTTGTGGCAGCCCGCGCGCGGCGTGAACTACGGCGAGCTGCTCGAGCCGCGGCCGCTGCCCGACCCCCGGCTGACTCTGGCCGATGGCACGCCGTTTAAGCTGTCGAGCCTCAAGGGCAAATGGGTACTTGCCACGGTGGATACCGCTGAGTGCGATTCCTGGTGCGAGAAGAAGCTGCTCTATATCCGGCAGCTGCGGCTCACCCAGGGCAAGGACATGGGCCGGGTCGAGCGCGCCTGGATCGTCACCGACGAGGCGCCGCTGCGCGCCGGTGCCGTCGCCTCGTTCCAGGGCACGTGGTTCATCCGCGCAGCGGGGAGCGGGCTCGTTACGCTGTTTCCGGCAAGCGCCGCCGTCTCCGACCACATCTACGTGATCGATCCCCTGGGCAACCTGATGATGCGCTACCCGCGCGACCCCGACCCGCGGCTCATGATCAAGGATCTCCAACGGCTGCTGAAGGCTTCCCGCGTCGGATGATCCAACGTAACCTCGCCCTGATCGGCGCCGCCCTGGCCTTCGTGGTGATCGTGGTAGGCGCGTACGTGCGCCTGGAGGACGCCGGTCTCGGTTGTCCCGACTGGCCCGGCTGTTACGGGCAGTTGATCGGCGTACCCGGGACGCCCGATGAGAAGGCGAGCGCTGAACGGTCGTTTCCCGGCAAGACCGTCGATACCGGCCGCGCCCGCAAGGAGATGCTCCATCGCTACCTCGCCGGGGGCCTGGGACTGCTGGCCGTCGGCATCGCGGCGGTCGCATGGAGCAGGCGCGGCGTATCGCGCAATACACCGGCGCTGCCGCTTGCGCTGGTTGCGCTCATCGCATTGCAGGCCGCCCTCGGGATGTGGACGGTAACGCTGCTGCTCAAGCCCGCGGTCGTCACGCTGCATTTGCTGGGCGGCATGGCTACCCTGGCGCTCCTCACGTGGTTGGCGCTGCGCGAGGTGGATATCAACGCGCCACCCGCGGCGGTCGCGCGGCGTCTGCGGCCGTGGGCGCTCGCCGGCCTGGGCGTGCTCGTCTGCCAGATTGCGCTCGGCGGCTGGGTCAGCAGCAACTACGCGGCGCTCGCCTGCCCGGACTTTCCGACCTGTCACGGCGCGTGGATGCCGGACATGGACTTTCGCCACGCGTTCCATGCCGTGCGCGAGCTGGGAGTGACGGCGGCCGGCGCGCCGTTGCCCTACGAGGCGTTGATCGCCATACAGTGGAGCCACCGCGCCGGTGCGCTGGTAACGGCGCTTGTTCTGGGCGGGCTTGCGGTTGCCCTCGTGCGGACCCGGGGCTGCACGGTGTACGGCGCGTTGCTCCTCGTGCTGCTGGGGGGGCAGGTGGCGCTGGGCATCGCCAACGTGACCGCGAAGCTGCCGCTCTTGCTGGCAGTGGCGCACAACGCCGGGGCAGCGCTTTTGCTGGCCGCGCTCGTGGTGATAAACTTCACCGTCTTC
>CAZQJF010000216.1:3176-5775 GCA_964593735.1 uncultured Streptomycetaceae bacterium
AGCATCGCCCGCCCGCCGCTCGTTGCACGCCTCGGCCAGTTCTACCAGCTCACCAAGCCGCGCGTGGTTACGCTCATCGTATTCACCGCCGTGATCGGCATGTTTCTCGCGACGCCGGGTATGGTTCCCCTCCAGGCGCTCATCGCCGGGACCATAGGCATCGCGCTCACCGCGGGCGCGGCGGCGGCGGTGAATTGCCTCGTCGAGCAGAAGCTGGACACGATCATGGCGCGCACCCGCCACCGGCCTTTGCCGCGCGGGCAGGTGACCTCGCTGGAGACGCTTGTGTTCGCGGGGATCGTCGGCGGCGCGGGGCTCATCGTTCTCTACCAATGGGTGAATGCCTTGACCATGTGGCTCACCCTGGCGACCTTCGTCGGCTACGCCGTCGTCTATACGGTGATTTTGAAGCCCATGACGCCGCAGAACATAGTCATCGGCGGCGCCTCGGGCGCCATGCCCCCCGTCCTGGGCTGGACCGCCGTCACGGGAGAAGTGGCCTCCGACGCACTTATCCTGTTTCTCATCATCTTCGCCTGGACGCCGCCGCACTTCTGGGCTTTGGCGCTGTATCGCAAGAGCGACTATGCCAAGGCGGGGATACCGATGCTGCCCGTCACGCA
Organism: uncultured Streptomycetaceae bacterium; assembly: GCA_964593735.1. Lineage (GTDB taxonomy): Bacteria > Pseudomonadota > Gammaproteobacteria > Burkholderiales > SG8-41 > SG8-41. Next base: position 3,800 of record CAZQJF010000216.1, read on the forward strand.
CGGCGACAAGTTCACCCGCCTGCACGTGCTGCTGTACGCGGTAATACTCACCGCAGTAACACTGATGCCGTTCGTTAGCCGCATGAGCGGGGCGATCTACCTGGCCGCGGCGGTGGTGCTCGATGCCGTGTTCCTGTGGTACGCGGTGCGTATATACGTGGCATACAGCGACCGTTTGGCGCAACGCACTTTCCGTTACTCGATCTTCTACCTCACGGCGCTGTTTGCTGCGTTGCTGGTAGACCATTACGTACACTTCCCACTCTGACGCACCAGGAGTGTGTCGGACTTTGTCCCCGACACGCTCCTTGAAGCGACTACTCCCTGCCGCTGCCGGCTTGGTACTGGTGGTGCTTCTCGGCGCCTGCGGGCCGGCGGAAAAGGCGCCCCAGTTTGCACTCACTAACATCACGGGTGCGAGCTTCGGAAACGAGCTTAACTTACCGGACCATAACGGGAAAATGCGGTCCCTGGCGGACTTCCGGGGCAAGGTGGTCACGGTTTTTTTCGGTTTTACCCACTGCCCGGATGTCTGCCCCACGACCCTGGTGGAAATGGCCCAGATCATGCGTGAACTGGGGGCGGACGCGTCCCGGGTGCAGGTGCTGCTCGTGACGGTCGACCCGGAGCGCGATACGCCGGCGGTGCTGCAGCAGTACGTGCCGTCCTTCCATCCGGAGTTTCTGGGGCTTCGCGGCGATGCGGAATCGACCGCGCGCGTGGCCAGGGAATTCAAGGTGTTTTATCAGAAGCAGCCGGCCAGGGATGGCGGCTACAGCGTGGACCATTCCGCGGGCACTTACGTGTTCGACCCCGAAGGTCGACTGCGGCTGTTCGCGTCGTATGGCAAGGGTGGCGCGGCGATGCTGCACGACATCCGCCTCCTGCTGAACGGCGCGTAACAGCGGCCTCGGAAGCACACGGAAAAGAACCGAACCAGAGGGTTCAGGCTTACTACGCCTGTTGCGCGATCACGCCCTTCATCCGGGCGAGCGCCTTGACCTCGATCTGGCGGACCCGCTCTGCCGAAACGCCGAACTCCCTGGCGAGATCGTGCAAGGTTGCCGATTCTTTTTCGTTGAGCCAGCGGGCCTCGACGATGCGGCGGCTGCGGGCGTCCAGGATTTCCAGCGCCTGCCCGAGACCGGCGCTACGCAGGCGGGCGGTTTCCTCCTGCTCGATCTGGCGGCCGGGCTCAGCGTCGTCCGCGGCGAGGTACGCAATCGGCGCGTACGATGATTCTTCGCCCTCATCGCCCAACGGTTCGAGCGCTATGTCCTGCCCGCCCATGCGCGTTTCCATCTCGACCACTTCTTCGGGCTTCACGCGCAGCTGCCTGGCGATCGCCTTCACTTCCGCCGTGCCGAGCGTCCCGAGGTTGCGCTTCAGGCTTCTCAGGTTGAAGAAAAGCTTGCGTTGCGCCTTGGTGGTGGCGACTTTGACGAGGCGCCAGTTGCGCAAGATGTATTCGTGCATCTCGGCCCGGATCCAGTGCACCGCGAAGGACACCAGCCGCACCCCGCGTTCCGGGTCGAAGCGTTTCACCGCCTTCATGAGCCCGATATTGCCTTCCTGTATCAGGTCGGACTGGGGTAGTCCGTAGCCCATATACCCGCGGGCAATTGCGACCACGACCCGCAGATGTGACACCACCAACTGTCGTGCAGCGTCCAACTCGCCGGTGGCGCGCAAACGCCGGCCGAGGTCGGTTTCCTGCTGCGGGGTCAGGATGGGGAAGCTGTTGACCGACTGAACGTAGGCTTCCAGGCTGCCTGCAACGGATGGGATGGGCAATGCAAAACTGGTCATGGTTTCTCCTTGTGCTCGTAGTCTAGCACTCCACATATCAGAGTGCCAGAAAGGGGCAAAGTTCAACCCGTTTTATTGCATAAAACCTTTTATTTATCAACAATATGTATTGGATTCTGGCCTGGGTTATTGCAGCTCGATCCGCCCTAAATGCCGGCTCACGGACA
>CAZQJF010000217.1:0-4242 GCA_964593735.1 uncultured Streptomycetaceae bacterium
GTTGTTGTTGCACATCTCGACGGCCTTATCCAGCCCTCCCCACTCGGACCAGTCGAGCGCGGTCCTGATAGGTATCGCGCGGTAGCCCGGCTGGTAGCGGAAGAGCGAGCGGTCGTCCTGCTTCGAGGGCCGCACGATCTTCCCGGGATTCAGGAGCCCCCGGGGGTCGAAGAGATCCTTGATCTCCTCGAACGCCCGGGTGAGCTTGGGCCCGAAGAAAGGCGCGACCCACTCCGAGCGCACCAGGCCATCGCCGTGCTCGCCGGAATAGGAGCCCTTGTACTGCTTCACCATCTCGGCGGCTTCTTCGGCGATCGCGCGCATTTTCTGCGCGCCGTCCTTGCGCATGTCGAGTATGGGCCGCACGTGGAGACACCCGACCGAGGCGTGCGCGTACCACGTGCCTCGCGTACCGTGCTTCTCGAACACGCGCGTCAACCGGTCGGTATATTCGGCGAGATGTTCCAGCGGCACCGCGCAGTCTTCGATGAAGGACACCGGCTTGCCGTCGCCCTTCATCGACATCATGATGTTGAGTCCCGCCTTGCGCACTTCCCAGAAATCGCGCTGCACGGCCGGATCGATCACTTCGACCACGCTGTCCGGCAGGCCGCGATCGCCCATCAGCTCGGTGAGCTGCTTCAAGCGCCGGATCTGCTCGTCGCGGTCGTCTCCCGCGAATTCCACCAGCAGGATGGCGTCGGGATCACCCTTGACACACTGGTCCACGATAGGCCGGAACGCGGGGTTGCTCCGCGCCAGGCCGATCATGGTGCGGTCCACCAGCTCGACGGCGGTGGGCCCGAGCTTCACGATGTATTGCGGCGCTTCCATGGACTGGACGAAGGTCGGGAAGTGGCATATCCCCAGCGTCTTGTGCCGGGGCAGCGGCGACAGGTCGAGATGCAGGCGCCGCGAGTAGGCGAGCGTGCCCTCGGAGCCCACCAGCAGGTGCGCCATGTTGAACCCATCCCCACCCCGGCCCTCCCCTTGGTACCCACCCCCATCCCGGCCTTCCCCCTGATGGGGAAGGTGAGAGTGGCGCATTGCGAATACGGGATCGGGAGGGTGAGTCGTGCGCAAGTGCGACTGGTTGAATGGGACACCGGCGAGCATGTCGAGGTTGTAGCCGCCGACGCGGCGCAGGAGTTTCGGGTAGCGATGCTCGATCTCTTCGGCCTCGCGCGCGACGATCTCCCGTATCTTCCGGACGAGTTCGACGTAACCCTGCGGTCCCCCGGGACCGGCCGCATCGCCCGGCACGGCGCCGAAAGCGTACTGCGAGCCGTCTGCGAGAACGGCGTCGATCGCCCGCACGTTGTGCACCATATTGCCGTAGCGGATGGAGCGCGAGCCGCAGGAGTTGTTGCCCGCCATGCCGCCGAGCGTCGCCTGCGCGCTCGTGGAAACATCGACCGGATACCACAGCCCGTGCGGCTTCAGGAACGCGTTCAACTGATCGAGCACGACGCCGGGCTGCACGGCGACGGTACGCGACTCCCGGTCGAACCCCACCACCTGGTTCAAGTGTTTCGAATGGTCGACGATGAGCGCGGCGGCGACCGTCTGCCCGCATTGCGAAGTGCCGCCGCCGCGCGGCACGACCGGCACGCCCTCCTCGAGCGCTATGCGGAACGCCGCCAGCGCGTCTTCCTCGGTCGCCGGCACCACCACGCCGACGGGCTCGATCTGGTAAATCGAAGCGTCGGTGGAATAACGCCCGCGCGAGGCCGCGTCGAACAGCACGTCGCCCTGGATCTCGCGCTTGAGACGGGCCGCGAGCGCTGAATCACCGGGAGCGATCTTGCGCATGAGATTCAAAGGATGAAGGATGACCTGTCTTTTACTTGTTTCCGCGCTGCGGGGATCATCCTTCATCCTTCATCCCTCATCCTTCCTGGCGGCTCCGTCAACCACGGCGCCTTGAGCCTATAATACCCCCCATTCTCGGAGGGACCCCATGACGCACCGACCCGGCCGCCATTTCCTGCAGATACCCGGCCCCACGAACGTCCCCGACCGCGTCCTGCGCGCGATCGACAATGTGACCGTGGACCACCGCGGACCCGAGTTCCAGAGCATGAGCAAGGAGGTGCTCGCGGGCTTGAAGCAGGTGTTCAAGACGAAGGCGCCAGTCGTGATATTCCCCGCTTCCGGCACCGGCGCGTGGGAGGCGGCGCTCGTGAATACGCTGTCTCCCGGCGACCAGGTGCTGATGTACGAAACGGGCCATTTCGCGGCGCTTTGGCAGAACATGGCCAATAAACTCGGTCTTGCGCCCGAGTTTATTAAAGGGGACTGGAGGAAAGGAGCCGATCCCGCCGTCATCGAAGCACGGCTCGCCGCGGACAGGAACCACGATATCAAGGCCGTGTGCGTGGTGCACAACGAAACCTCCACCGGGGTGGTTTCCCGGATCGGCGACGTGCGCAAGAGCATGGACCGCGCGAAGCACCCCGCATTGTTCATGGTCGACACGATTTCTTCGCTTGCTTCGATCGATTACCGCCACGACGAATGGGGCGTGGACGTCACCGTTGCGGGCTCGCAGAAGGGCCTGATGCTGCCGCCGGGGCTGTCGTTCAATGCCGTCTCCGACAAGGCGCTCGCCGCGTCCAGGAACGCGAAACTTCCGCGCTCCTACTGGAGCTGGGAAGAGATGATTGCCGCCAACAAGGACGGCTGGTTCCCCTACACGCCCGCGACCAACCTGCTCTACGGCTTGCGCGTGGCGCTCAAGATGCTGCTCGAGGACGAAGGGCTGGAGAACGTGTTCCAGCGCCACGATCGACACGCCGAAGCCGCGCGCCGCGCGGTGCGCGCCTGGGGGCTGGAGATCTTCTGCGCCAACCCGGCCGAATACTCCAGCTCGCTCACCGCGGTGCTGATGCCGGAAGGCCACAGCGAGATCGAGTTCCGCCGCGTGGTGCTGGAGCATTTCAACCTGTCCCTGGGCTCGGGGCTCACCAAACTGCGCGACAAGGTGTTCCGCATCGGCCACCTGGGCGATTTCAACGATCTCATGCTCTGCGCAACGCTGTGCGGCGTCGAAATGGGGCTGGATCTCGCCCGCGTCCCGCACGCGAAGGGGGGGGTCGACGCCGCGCTGCAGTACCTCGCGTCGCCGGATACCGCCACGACGAAGAAACGCGTGGCGGCATAGGCGACGCTCGAAGGATGAAGGATGAACGTGGAAGGATGACCCCCGCAGTGCGGAATGAAGAACAGGTCATCCCTCATCCTTCATCCTTCATCCTTTATTCGGATCATCCATGACCTCAAAGATGAGACACCCATGAAACTTCGCGATCGTATCGGAGTGGACATCAGCCGCCGCCTCAAGATCGAGGACGCAATCGAGTGGGCGGCGAAAAATAAGCTCCGGCACATCGACATCCAGCTCGACACGGGCGAGAACGCCCTGCCCAAGTTCGACACCAGGCGTTGCGCCGGGGTCAGGAAGCTGCTCGACAAGCACGGCATCGCGCTGGGCTTGCACACGAATTCGGCCGTGAACGTCGCCGAGTACTCGCCCGTCGTGGCCGAAGCGGTGACCGAGTACCTGATGACCTACGTGAACATCGTGCCGAAGCTCGGCGCGAGCTGGACCGAAATGCACGCCGGCTACCATTTCACGAAGGACAAGAAGGCGCGCATGGAAGCCGGCAGGGAACGGCTCAAGCGCGTGGTGGGGCACGCCGAGAAGAAGAAGGTGCTGGTGCTGCTCGAGAACCTCAACAAGGAGCCGGATAACGCCGAAGTGCACTACCTCGCTCACACCGTCGAGGAGTGGCAGTACTACTGGAACATCAAGTCGCCGAACTTCAAGCTGTGCTTCACGGTCAACCACGCGCATCTCGTTCCGGAAGGCATCGAGGGCTTCGTCGCTGCTCTCGACTTCCGGCGGGTCGGCGAAGTCCGGCTGGCCGATACCTGGAGGAACGGCTACGAGGTACACCTCAAGCCGGGCGCCGGCGATCTCGATTTCGGCGCCATGTTCAGGCTCATCGAAGGCAAAGGCTACAAGGGGTACTACACCAACGCCTTTACCACACTGGAGGACATGGCCGCCGGCCGCGACTACCTCGTCGCGCGCGCGCGCGAAGCCGGCGTGCGCGTCGACTGACCGGGGGGTGCGCGCCGCGAAGATCGACCAGCAATAACCTCTTCCTCCCGTGTCCGAAAGGGCATATCCTCGCGTCTGGCGTTCACAATCTGGACCACCGTGACGCCACCGGCCCC
>CAZQJF010000217.1:4342-5772 GCA_964593735.1 uncultured Streptomycetaceae bacterium
CCTGATCGCGCCGTTCCCCCCCGGCGGCGGCGTCGACATCAACGCGCGCATCCTGGCCGAGCCGCTCGGCAAGGCGCTCGGGCAGACGGTGGTAGTGGACAACCGCCCGGGCGCCTCGAGCATCATCGGGACCGCCATCGCCTCGAAAGCAGCGCCGGACGGCTACACCGTGCTGATCAGCGCCATCGCCATGGCCACCAACGTCGCGGTCTACAAGACCCTTCCCTTCGACATCCGGCGCGACTTTGCCCCGATCGCGCTGGTGTCGAACCAGCCGAATATCCTGGTGGCCCATCCGTCGCTGCCCGCGAAGACGTTCAAGGAATTCGTCGTGCTCGCGCGCTCCCAGCCGGGCAAGCTCAACTTTGGCAGCCCCGGTCCCGCCACCGGCGTCCGCCTCGCGACTGAGCTGCTGCTGCTGGAGATCAAGGCGGACCTGGTGCACGTGCCGTACAACGGCGTCGGCCCGACGCTCACCGCGTTGCTCGGCAACGAGATCTCGATCTTCGTCTCGACCTTCGCGTCCGCGCTTCCGCACGTGAAGGCGAACCGCCTGCGTGCCTATGCGGTCACCACCGCCGAGCGCGCCGACCCGCTGCCCGACGTGCCCACGCTCGCGGAGTCCGGCGTGCCGGGCTACGAGTACGCCACGTGGTACGGGATGCTCGTCCCGGCCGGGACGCCGCAACGCATCATCGACAAGCTCAACCAGGCGACGCTCGCTTCGCTCGCTTCGCCGGAAGTGAAGCGGATCTTCGTGGCCCAGGGTCTGAACGCCACCCCGTCGTCCCCCGCGCAGTTCGCGAAATACCTCGATTCCGAGATCGAGAAATGGGTGGGGGTCGTGCGCGCGGCCAACATCCAGCAGATGTAGCGGCGCGGCGCCGCCGTTACCGGGATCGTGCGGCAGCAAGCGCGACGCGAGGGCTTCCTCCCCCTTCCTCCCGCGCTCAAAAGGCCTTATTCTGGACTCGAAGGGTTCTTGCGTATGTACGCACGGAAATGGAAAAATGGGGTAAGGTAATCAACGCGGCCGGCGTAACCAGCCCTTAGAGTCGGGTGCCGCGCCACAAGAACGTCACGAAGGAGGAGACCATGAAGATCGCTAGATTGTCCGTTGTTCTCGGCGCCGCCATCCTGGCGGCGGCACTCTGGCCGGCCGCGGCCGGCGCGCAGCAGCCCATAGTCATCCGGCTCGGCCACGTGGGCTTCCCCGGCTCGCTCTTCGACATCACGGGCAACAAGTTCGCCAACGACGTGAACGCGGCGCTCAAGGGCAAGGTGGAGGTGAAGGTCTTCCACTCGAGCCAGTTGGGTTCGGACGAGGCGATGATCAAGGGCATCCGGGTCGGCGCCCCGGAGATGCAGATTCCCTCCACCATCATGAGCACCGTGGACCAGCGCCACGGCGTGTTCGAGATGCCGTACCT
>CAZQJF010000218.1:0-5744 GCA_964593735.1 uncultured Streptomycetaceae bacterium
CAAAGCCGGCGGCCTATGCAATCGAGAGCCTGATACCCGGCTATCGGGAGGACCGAGGGGAGAACAGCGGGGCGAATACCGGCGCGAGAATTCGCGCTGCAACGGCGGGGACGCAGCAGACAGTCAACGTCCAGGGTGCGCAGGCCCTCGCGCAGACGGAGCTGGGCGGTGAAGCCCGGCGGCAGGAAGCGATAGACTGGAAACGCTGGAGCCTGTGGGCCGCGCTCGTCTTCGGCGTTCTGATCCTGGGCGTAATGGCCTGGCGGCTGGTGAGGCAACTCGACAAGCCCGCCGCGCCGCCTCCGCCCGGCGACGTGCCGAAGCGCGACTAGAAAGGAGCAGGGGGAACGGGCCCCTTCCGGTTGGATCTGTCGGGGCCTTCCCGTTCCCCCCGCACCCCCCGTCGCACGAATTTGCGATCAGCCGCGCGGCCTCTGATCCGAATTCGCGAGATGTAAATTCATTATGTCGGCCGCCCGGCGCGCCGCCGGGGGTCAGATCCCCGCAAGCGGGCGCGTCGAGGGGCGGAAGAGGGACCCTCTGGGATCTGACCCCCGGTGACGCGCATGGATCGGCAACGGGAATTGACGCGCCATGATCGGCTCCACGGTCGCATCCCGCAAGCGGGTCCCTGCTCAACGTTGCGCCGATCCCTCTTCCGCTCCTCGACGCGCTACCCCTTTTTCTTGTCCCACACGTAGCGAATGGCGCGCTGCCAGCGGTTCTGCGGCTGCGCCAGTTTATTTTGCGTTTTTGCCGCAGTCTGATCGCGCTGATGGCTTTTCTTCACGCGCTCGTGCAACTCGTGCATCGTCAGGCCGCCGGGGCCTTTCAACTTTTCGGGATCCGGTTTTTTCGCCATGATCGAGTCAGTGCCTGATACTCGGTATGTTAAACTGATGCTTGAATTTTATCGACTTTTTACGACTCAGTGCTTTAGGTCATGTCCGGAAACACGCTCGGCAAGCTGTTTTGTGTCACCTCCTTTGGGGAGAGTCACGGCCCGGCGATCGGCTGCGTCGTGGACGGCTGCCCGCCGGGGCTGGAGCTCTCCGAAGCGGATATACAACCCGACCTGGACCTGCGCAAGCCCGGCACCTCGCGCCATGTGACGCAGCGCCGCGAGGAAGATGTCGTCGAGATTCTTTCCGGGGTGTTCGAAGGAAAGACCACCGGCACGCCGATCGCGCTCCTCATCCGCAACGTCGACGCGCGCAGCAAGGATTACTCCAGGATCAAGGACATGTTCCGCCCGGGACATGCCGATTACACCTACTGGCAGAAGTACGGCATCCGGGACTACCGCGGCGGCGGGCGGCAGTCGGCGCGCGAGACGGCGGTGCGCGTGGCGGCGGCGGCAATCGCGAGGAAGTGGCTGCACCAGAAGCACGGTGTCGTCGTGCGCGGGTATCTGGACCAGCTCGGTCCGATCAGCGTACCGTTCAAATCCTGGGACGGCGTGCACGACAATCCGTTTTTCGTCGCCGACCCCTCGGTCGTGCCGCGGCTGGAGGAGTTCATGGACAAGTTGCGCAAGTCCGGGGATTCCTGCGGCGCGCGCATTACCACGGTCGGACACAACGTGCCTGTCGGCTGGGGCGAACCGGTCTACGACAAGCTCGACGCCGATCTCGCCTACAACATGATGAGCATCAACGCGGTGAAGGGCGTCGAGATCGGCGCCGGCTTCCACGCCGTGCAGCAAAAGGGGACCGAGCATTCCGACGAGATGACGCCGCAGGGTTTCCTCTCCAACAACGCGGGCGGCATCCTGGGCGGAATTTCGACCGGGCAGGACGTCGTGGTGCACGTCGCGGTAAAGCCCACCTCGAGCATCAGGCTCACGCGGCGCACCGTAGACAAGCAGGGCCGGCCCACGACGATCGAGACTCACGGCCGCCACGATCCGTGCGTAGGCATACGCGCCACGCCGATCTGCGAAGCGATGATGCTGCTCACGCTGATGGACCACGCGCTGCGCCACCGCGCGCAAAACGCCGACGTCGCCTGTGATACTCCGCGCATACCCGGCCAGGCGCCTGCGGAAATGATAGACAAGCTGCGCGCCGCGGCCGCGGTCGAGAATCCGGATCCCGACGAAGCTTGATGCAGGGCAGGAAAGACAATTTAGCCGCAGATACACGCAGATAAACACGGATAGATCAAGAACCAATTTGGCCGCCGATGGCCGCCGATAAGATCAAAGGCAGAAATCAGACATGATCTACCAGCTCAAGGTAGTGCTTCCGTACATCAAGCCCGCCATCTGGCGACGGCTGGAGGCGCCCGGCAGCATGACCTTTGACGATCTTCACGTCACCATCCAGATTGCGATGGGATGGGAGGATTGCCACCTGTGGGCCTTCCAGGTCGGGAAAACCGAGGTCAGTCCTGAATCGGAGCAACTTCAATTTCCCGGCGTGCCGCGCGCCCGGCTGGCGGACTCGACCACGCTCGATGACATGCTTGCGGGGCAGTGCATCAAGTTCCTCTATGAATACGACATGGGCGATAGTTGGACGCACGAGATCGAGGTCGAGAAAGTGGCAGCGCCCGATCCGGAAGTCGCATATCCGCGTTGCACGGGCGGTGCGCGCGCCGGCCCACCTGAAGATTGCGGTGGATTTCCCGGTTACCAGAGATTACTGAAAATACTGGCGAACCCGAAGCATCCGGAGCACGAGGAAATGCTGGAGTGGATCGGCGAGTTGGATCCCGAAGCCTTCGACGTGGACGCGGTGAACGCGAGACTCCAGCCTCGTAAACGCAGGCCCGCACGACGCCCGAAAAAGAAGTGACCCGGTCGCAGCAAAACACCGTAGGCAGGCAGGTCTTGGAGGTCCCGCAGCTACTCACGGCGTCCCTCGGCGCCTGATGCAGCATTTGCCGTACCGGCCGCTCGCCGGCTTCTACTTCTTCTACTTCGCCTACATCGGCGCGTTCACGCCGTTCTTCGGCCTTTACCTGCTGTCGGTCGGGCGGTCCGCCGTGGAGATCGGCGTGCTGATGGCGTTGCCGGCGGTGGCGCGCATCGTCGCACCGCACCTGTGGGGCTGGCTTGCCGACCGCGCCGGCCGGCATACGCCGCTGTTGCGCGCCACTACGGCGGCGGGCCTGGCGTGTTTCCTGTTTGTGTTCGCGGGGCAGGGGTTTTTCTGGCTGTTTGCGGTCCTGCTGCTGATGAGTTTCTTCCTCAGTGCAGCATTACCCCTGGTGGAAGCGACCACGCTGGCCCATCTCGGCGGAGATACCGGGCGTTACGGCCCCGTGCGGGTATGGGGTTCGATCGGCTACATCGTCGCCGTCGTCGCCATCGGCCACGCGCTCGACTGGATCGCGGTGGGCGCTCTGCCCTGGATGGTTGCCGCCACGCTGGCGGGCACACTGGCCTTCTGCTGGCGCCTGCCCGAATCGCGATCGGCCGCGCACGCGACCGACGCGCTTCCCATCTGGAGCATACTCAGGAGGCCGGAGGTCGTGGCGCTCATTTTCGCCTGCGCGCTCATGGCGGCGGCTCACGGGCCGTATTACACCTTCTATTCGATCCACCTGGTGAGCTATGGCTACAGCAAGGGTTTGACGGGCTGGCTGTGGGCGCTGGGCGTCGTGTGCGAGATCGGGATTTTTTTATGGCTGCCGCGGCTCTACTCGGCCTTTACGCTGCGGAACATACTCATCACGAGCTTCGCGCTGGCGGTCGTGCGCTTCCTCATCATAGGCTGGGGGGCGCACCATCTTTCCCTGCTGCTGCTCGCGCAGGTCCTGCACGCTGCGACCTTCGGCTCGTTTCATGCCGCCGCGATCGGTTTCGTGCACCGGTTGTTCCAGGGACGCCACCAGGCCAGAGGCCAGGCGATCTACGGCAGCCTTACGTACGGCGTCGGTGGGACGCTCGGCGCGCTGGCGAGCGGTTACGCATGGGATCATCTCGGGGCCGCCCTTACTTTCACACTGGCCGCCGCCGCCGCCCTGTTCGGCATGCTGTTGGTGTGGTGGAAGCTCCGGCTACAGGATCAGTGAAACTTGCAGCTGCACGCAGACACGCCTTGGTGGCGGATCGTCGATTGGTACCATTCATCGCCGCGTGGCCTGCCCACGCGGCGATAGATTGTGCAATAATTCAAGGTTTCCATGGAGTTACGCTGATGATGCCGGCCCGCACTCTCTACGACAAGATCTGGGACAGCCACCTCGTGCACGAGGCGCCCGATGGCACGGCTCTCCTCTATATCGACCGCCACCTGGTGCATGAAGTGACGAGCCCGCAGGCGTACGAGGGGTTGAAGCTCGCCGGCCGAAAACCCTGGCGCGTGGATTCCATAGTTGCCACTGCCGATCACAATACGCCGACCAGGAACTGGGATCAGGGCATCAAGGACCCGGTGTCGCGGTTGCAGGTGGAGACTCTCGACGAGAACATCAAGCAGTACGGCGCGAAGATCTACTTCCCGTTCCTCGACAAGCAGCAGGGCATCGTGCACGTGATCGGGCCCGAGCAGGGCGCGACGCTGCCCGGGATGACGCTCGTTTGCGGCGACTCGCACACCAGCACTCACGGCGCGCTCGCCTGCCTCGCTTTCGGCATCGGCACGAGCGAAGTCGAGCACGTGCTCGCAACCCAGTGCATGGTGATGAAGAAGACGAAGTCGATGCAAGTCGCGGTGGACGGCGAGCTGGGCCGCGGCATTACCGCCAAGGACGTCATTCTCGCGGTGATCGGCAAGATCGGCAGCGCGGGCGGCACGGGCTATACGATCGAGTTTACGGGCAGCGCCATCCGCGCGCTGTCCATGGAAGGGCGCATGACCGTGTGCAACATGTCGATCGAGGCCGGCGCGCGCGCCGGTATGGTGGCGGTGGACGAGACCACGATCGAGTACGTGAAGGGCAGACGATTCGCGCCGAAAGGGGCGATGTGGGAGCGCGCGGTCGCCCAGTGGCGCACGCTCGTGAGCGATCCGGACGCGAAGTTCGACACGGTCGTGACGCTGGCCGCGGCAACGATCAAGCCGCAGGTGACGTGGGGAACCAATCCGCAAATGGTCACGACGGTGGACGGCAGGGTCCCCGATCCCGCCGAGGAGAAGGATGCGGTCACACGTGAGTGGATAGAGCGGGCGCTCAAGTACATGGATCTGAAGCCCAACACGCCCATCACCGAGATCAGGCCCGACAAGATATTCATCGGCGCGTGCACCAATTCGCGGATCGAAGACCTGCGTTCGGCGGCGCAGGTGGTCAAGGGCAAGCGCGTCGCATCCGGCATCAAGCTGGCGCTCGTGGTGCCCGGCTCCGGTCTCGTGAAGCAGCAGGCCGAGGAAGAGGGCCTCGACAAGGTATTTACCGAGGCCGGATTCGAGTGGCGCGAACCGGGCTGCTCGATGTGCCTGGGCATGAACGACGATCAGCTTTCGCCGGGAGATCGCTGCGCCTCGACCTCGAACCGCAACTTCGAAGGGCGGCAGGGCGCCGGCGGCAGGACGCATCTCGTGAGCCCCGCCATGGCGGCGGCGGCGGCCATCGCGGGACATTTCGTGGACGTGAGGAACCTCAATTGAAACCGCAGATGAACGCAGATAGACGCAGATATGCTCTCATCGGATTGATGAATTCGGTTTTTGATCGGCGTCCGTCGGCGTTTATCTGCGGCTAAAAAAAGGCTTTAGCATGGAAAAATTCGTGAGGCGGGAAGGGCTGGTGGCGCCGATGGACCGCGCCAACGTGGATACCGACGCCATCATCCC
>CAZQJF010000219.1:0-5713 GCA_964593735.1 uncultured Streptomycetaceae bacterium
TACAACTCTTCTCAAAAATCCCCTCTCCCCCGGTTTGGGGGGAGAGGGCTAGTGAGGGGGGAGTATTTCACCCGGCCGGAATGACCGGCAACAACAAATACGACACCTTGTCTCCCCCGGCGTGGATCGAATTCTGGGCGCCGATATTGTAGTCCGCATGGTAATGCCGGTAAGCGGAAGCGCCGACGCCGTCGCGCGGCTGGACGTCGAGGCGTATGCGGTGGCCTTTTTTGAACACCATGGACGTGGGCCAGATTTCCACGTGGCACTCGACCGGCTCGCCGGGCTTCAGCCACAGCCGCTCATCGTGCGCGTGGTAGGGCCGGTGCGGCAGCGATTTCGCGGGGTCGAGCTTGCGGTGCGACGCGCGCAGCCACCCCTTGGCCACGGGAACGTAATCGGTGCCGCCTTGCTGGCCTTCCTCCCACACGTCCTTGCCGTCGGGCCCGATGTTGCGGATCGTGGCGAAGATGTCCATGTCTTCCGATGTGCTCGATACCCACAGCACCAGCACCGCCGGCCCGGTGATCTCGGTGTCCCCGGTTAGCGGCGCGGTGATGAAGGAGATCCCGGTGCGCTCCACGCTGCCCGCGGCATTCGACGGCGCCGAGGAGCTGACGCCGGCGTGTGACGGAGGGCTAGCGGCGTAAGTCGATGCGGCTGCCTGCGCGGGAGACACGCCGACGATCTCTCCCTCGGGCTCGCCATTCTTGTTCTGCTGCGACGCGTTGGCCTTGAGGTACATCCTGGTCCACTTCGTCCGGGCGAGCGGCCACTCGTTCTCGAAGCGGAATCTGTAGTTCTTCGGGCTGCCGCCGGTGCGTATCATCAGCTTCACCGGCGGCTCGTCCATGATCCCGGTGTCCTTGCCTTTCAGCCAGTGATCGAGGAAGCGCAGCTGGTCCAGCCGTCCTTCCTCTGAATGGAAGGGGTGGAAATGCGTGCCGCTGTGGATGCGGAGCTTTTTGTGCTTCGAGGCCGCGTTAACGAACCCTTCCACGTTGCCGCGCAGGTGCAGCCCCATCCCGGTCCAGTTGCCCACGCTGTACAACGGCACGGTGGTCTTGTCCCAGTCCGCGCTGCGCGCCCGCCAGAACTCGGAATCCAGGTTGTTGCTGGCCCACGTCCACAGCATGTTGTTGTTGAAAGCACCGGGATTGTAGGTGCGCGCGCGGCCGATCAGGTGGTGCGCCATGTTGGTGGCGATCCAGTTTTGCAGAAAGCCCATGGCGTAAATACCGCCGTGGTAGGTCTGGTCGCGGTAGAGATCGGCGCGGCCCTCCCACGGGATGATCGCCTTCAACGACGGCGGCTGCAGCCTGGCCACGCGCCACTGGGAGTTGGCATGATACGAGACGCCCAGGGTGCCGATGCTGCCGGAGCACCACGGCAGCTTCGCGGTCCACTCGATGGCGTCGTAGAAATCCACGGCCTCGGCGTACGAGCTGGGATCCGACTGCCCGGGTGACTTGCCGGCGCCGCGCGAGTCCACGCGCACCAGGGCGTAGCCGCGCGGGCACCACCACAGGGGGTTGGCGGTTTCCCACGCAAGATAAGGATTGGCCTGCTCCTCCAGGTCCTCCGGCGGGATCCACAACCGGTCTTTCTGGTACGGCCCGATGTTCATGATGGCGGGCACGCGCTCGGCGCCGCTGTCGGGACGCAGCACATCGGCGTACAGGATTGCGCCGTCCCGCATCGGGATCTTCACGTCCTTCTCCACGATCAGCTTCCAGTCGTTCGGCTGAGATACGTTTTTCGACTTATCCGGCATGCGTGCCTTTCGCCAGTTTCAGTAAACATTGGCCACGGAATCACACGGAAAGCACGGAAGAATCGAAAGGCACACTGCTTGTTATCCGAATTTGCGGATCTTCATGTTTCCGTGAATTCCGTGTGTTTCCGTGGCTGAGTATTGGCTGGAATCCTTACTCGACCTGCAGCGCGCCGCTCTTGATCAGCGCGCGCATCTTGTCCGCCTGGATTCTGATGAACTGCTCGAAGTGCCCGGGCGTGCCGCCTTCCATGTCGAGGCCGAGCTGGTCGAAGCGCTGCCTCACGTCAGGCAGCTGCAGTATGCGGTTCATTTCGCGGTTCAGCCGCTCGACGATGGATCGCGGCACCTTTGCGGTGGTGACGAGGCCGATCCAGAGCAGGTTGTCCGCGCCCCTGATGCCCTGTTCCGCCTGGGTGCTCACATTGGGTATGACAGCCTGGCGCTTGGGGCCGGCGATGCCGAGGACCTTGACGCGCCCGGAGCGGATGAAGGCATCCGCCGAGACGGTGGTCGTATAAAGCCCGTCGATCTGGCCGCCGACGGCGTCGGTCAGCGCCGGCGCCGTGCCCTTGTACGGCACGTGGGTGATGCTGACGCCGGTCACCGCTTTCAGCGTTTCCAGCGCCGCGTGCGGATTGCTGCTGGTCCCCGAGGAACCCCAGGTCACCTTGCCGGGGTTGGCCTTCGCGTAGGCGACGAGCTCTTTCATGTCGTTGGGCGGAAATTTCGGATTGGCGACCGCGATGAGCGGGGCGGAGCCGATGTAGACGATGGGCGCGAAGTCGGTGAACGTATAGGCCGGCTTCCTCTTCAGCAGGATGCTGTTCACGGCAGGGCCCGGATTCACCAACAACAGCGTGTAACCGTCCGGCGCCGCCCGGGCAACGGTTTCGGCCCCGACGCCGCCCCCTGCGCCGGGACGATTATCCACGATGAATTGCTGTCCCCAGCTCTCGGAGAGCTTCTGGCCGATCAGCCGGGCGACTATGTCGGTCGAGGCGCCGGGCGCGAACGGCACCACCAGCCTGACCGGCTTCGTGGGGTACACGCCGACCGACTGTTGCGCCTGCGCCCACCCCGGCCGGGCCATCGCCGAGATCACGCAGAGAAATAACAGTAGGCAGAGCGCTCGAACCGGGATGAGCATGTTGGAATCTCCTTTGCGCCACGGATTCTAACCGCTGGGCGGGCGCTGGCGAAGAACACTCTACGGCTATAACATGCGGCAACTTGCGGGCCAGGTTACAGCGATGAGCAGAGCCACGAACACACGAATGCCCGTCGGCAGGACGGCGGTAATCATCGGGGCAACGATCCTGGCCACCACGTTCACGGCGATCCTCGTGCTCAACCTGGGGATGGGCGACAAGGAGATCGACAAGCGAATCGAATCTCTCTATACCCTCGACGACCCGCAGTTCGTGCGTGTGATGGGCTCCATGCTGGGCCCGGCCATACTGCCCGGCAATCGCACCCAGACGCTGCTGAACGGCGATCAGATATTTCCAGCGATGCTGAAAGCCATCGGCGGCGCGCGCCGCTCGATCACCTTCGAAACCTACATCTACTGGTCTGGAAAGATCGGCAGGGCCTTCGCCGATGCGCTGATCGAGCGCGCGCGCGCCGGCGTGAAGGTGCACGTGCTGCTCGACTGGATAGGAAGCGGAAAGATCGACGATACGCTGATCAAGGAGTTGGAGGCCGCCGGAATCGAGGTTAAGCGCTATAACCCGCCACGCTGGTACTCCTTCGGCCGGCTCAACAATCGCACGCACCGCAAGCTCCTCGTCGTCGACGGCAGCGTCGGTTTCACCGGCGGGGTAGGCATCGCCGACCAGTGGACGGGCAATGCCCAGGATCCCAACCACTGGCGCGAGACGCATTTCCGGCTGGAGGGCCCGGTCGTTGCGCAGATGCAGGCGGCGTTTCACGACAACTGGGTCGAGGTCACGGGCACCGTGCTGCACGGGGAGGATTATTTTCCCGCGCTCAAGCCGGCGGGGACGCAGTACGGGCAGGTCTTCACGAGCTCGCCCCGGGGCGGCGGGGACAGCATGCACCTCATGTACCTCCTGTCCATCGCCTCGGCGGCGAAGAGTATCCGCCTCTCGGCATCGTATTTCGTGCCCGACAACGTCGCGGTCGAAACGATGGTGGCTGCGCTCCGGCGCGGGGTGAAAATCCAGATCATCCTGCCGGGGCCGCTGATCGACACCGCAGTGGTGCGCCGCGCGTCGCGCTCCACCTGGGGTCCTCTCTTGCGCGCGGGTGTGGAGATCTACGAATACCAGCCGACGATGTTCCACTGCAAGGTCATGGTAGTCGACGAGCTGTGGACGTCGGTCGGCTCCACCAATTTCGACAACCGGTCGTTTGCCGTGAACGACGAGGCGAACCTCAACGTATACGATCGGGAGTTTGCGCGCGTGCAGATCCGCGTGTTCGAGGAGGATCTCAAGCGCTCGCGCCGGATCACGCTGGAGGAGTGGGAGAATCGCCCGTGGACCATGAAGCTCTGGGAGCGCACGCTCGGGGCGTTCGGCTCCCAGCTCTAGCAGTGTGTCGGACTTTCCATCCCTGAGATTGCAGCCTGTCGGCGCAATCGGTATTGGAAGCCGTGGCGATGGCGCTGCGAACTCGCAAGTTCAACGTAAGTCCGACAGGCTGGAGGAACCGCATGAGTGCATCGCAAGGCGCTGACGGCGCCAAGCTGGAAATCCGCGACCGGCGCCTGCTCGACGTCACCGGCGCCGCGGTAAAGGTCGAGCAGCTCGCTTCCGGCATGGGCTTCGGTGAGGGTCCGGTGTGGGACCGTGCCGGCAAGCGCCTGATCTTCAGCGACATGAAGCACGATCACATGCGCTCGTGGAGGCCGGGCGAGGGGATCAGTACTTTCCGCAAGCCGAGCAACAAGGCGAACGGCAACACTTACGACCGGCAGGGGCGGCTCCTGTCGTGCGAGCACGCGACGAGCCGGGTCGTCCGGCAGGAGAGAAGCGGCGCCATGACCGTGCTCGCCGCACACTACCGCGACAAGGAGTTGAACAGCCCGAACGACATCGTGGTGAAGTCGGACGGTGCAATCTACTTCAGCGACCCGACCTACGGGCGCATCCGCGAGGACGTGGGCGTGCCGCGCGAGCTGCAACTTGCGTTCCGCGGCGTCTATCGCGTCGCGGGCGACGGAGCATCGACGCAGCTTCTCGCCGCCGACTTCGAGCAGCCGAACGGGCTGTGCTTCTCGCCTGATGAGAAGCTGCTCTACATCAACGACACGATGCGCATGCATATACGCGCGTTCGATGTAAAGACGGACGGCACGCTCGCAAGCGGCCGGGTGTGGGCGAAATTGTCCGGCGACGGCGAAGGGCGGCCGGACGGCATGAAGTTCGACAGCGCCGGCCATCTTTACTGCACCGGGCCGGGCGGGGTGCACGTGCTCGACGCCGGAGCGCAATGCCTGGGCGTCATCCGCACACCCGAGCGCGTGACGAACGTTGCCTGGGGTGACGACGATTTGTGCTCGCTTTACCTGACCGGCATCACCGCGCTCTACCGCGTGCGGGTGCAAGTGCCGGGACGGCTGGCCTATTAGGAAAAGCGTGATCCGTGAGCCGTGTGTCTGTAGTTTGCCCGGGCGGGAGCGTCGTCGATGACCCAGGTGCCGTTGATGGTGGATAAGAAATGCGCTTGAAAGCATACTAGATCCTGAACACCCATCACTCATCACCCGTCACTGATCACGCAGTTATGCAAAGCATCGGCCCTTACGACTACGTCATCGTCGGCGCAGGCACCGCGGGGTGCGTGCTCGCGAACCGGCTATCCGCCGATCCGAACGTGTCGGTGCTGCTCCTCGAGGCGGGCGGCAAGGACGACTGGATCTGGATTCATATTCCCGTCGGCTATCTTTACTGCATCAACAACCCGCGCACC
>CAZQJF010000220.1:0-5712 GCA_964593735.1 uncultured Streptomycetaceae bacterium
TGAAGCTGGTGTCGTTGTGCAGCGCGAGCGAGTGGTAGCGCTTGCGCCAGCAGTCGCCGACCCGCTCGAATCTGTCGACGACCAGCGTGTCCACGCCGATCCGCCCGAG
Organism: uncultured Streptomycetaceae bacterium; assembly: GCA_964593735.1. Taxonomy (GTDB): domain Bacteria; phylum Pseudomonadota; class Gammaproteobacteria; order Burkholderiales; family SG8-41; genus SG8-41. Next base: position 110 of record CAZQJF010000220.1, read on the forward strand.
CGTGGCCGCAATCGACAATCCGGCCTGGCCCCCGCCGGCAATGAGCACCACGGGCTCGCGGTCGGGATAGGCCTGGCTGGCCGTGCGCTGCTCCTTCCAGTTGGTTCCGCCGAAGTTGCGCGAGAACGCCTCTCCGGTCGGCCTGCGCTTGCCGATTTTTTCCTCGAAGCCTTTCAGCTCGTGCAGGCCGGTCATCAGCTGAAAAGCCCTGGAGGGCTCCCCTGCCAGCAGCCGCACCACACCCGTCCCGCGTCCGACCCCCGTCTCGAACTGGAAGATGCCCTCGATGACATCGGTTCCGGCTCTCTGAACGCGACGCGGCGGCGTGCGTCCTTCCGCGATGGCAAACCCGCGCGCCCTGGCAGTCCCCTGCTTCGCCACCATCGAGGCTGCGATGTCTTCGGCGCCCTGGCACGGTGTGATGGACCAGGTAAAGGCGAGCAGATCGCGCCAGTGGCCGTCGGGCGCAAACAGGGACGCCACGGACGCCCGGCTCTCGCTCTGAAGGGCTACATCGAGCTGGCCGAGCCATTGCTCGACCAGCTCCTTCTCGGACCGGACGACGGTCTTCTCGAAAACCAGTTGATTGGTGGCGACGCCCATCAGTTAATCCTCTTTCATTGATTCATTGTATCTGTCGGCATTGGACATGGCTGACTGCCGCACCGGTGGTTCTGTTCACTCTCCTTCGACCACCTTGTTGCGCAGGACGCCGATGCCGCTGATGTCGACCTCGCACACATCGCCCGGCTTCATGTTGCGCGGCGAGCCGTCGGTGCCCATCCACATCACGTCGCCCGGGTAGAGCGTGCAGTACTTGCTCACCTCGGCGATGTACTGCTCGACGTCGTGGATCATGTTCGCGGTGGCGAAGCGGTCGACTTCCTCGCCGTTCAGGCGGATCGCGGTGGTCATCTTGCGGTAGTCGACGCCGGTGACGATCCACGGCCCCATCGGCTTGAAGCTGTCGGCGTTCTTCGCCCGCCACATGGTGCGGTCGCCGCGCTGCCAGGTGCGCTCGCTCACATCGTTGCCGATGGTCCAGCCGAACACGTGGTCCAGCGCCTTGTCCTGGGGAATCTTCCTGCCCTGCTTGCCGATCACGGCGACCAACTCGCCCTCGTACTGAAAGACCTCGCCCGAATCTTTCGGCTTGACGATGGGGTCTTCGTGCGCGGTGAGCGCGTTGTTGGCGCGGTAGCCGATGTCAGGACGCTGCGGGAACTGTGGTTCGACGCCCCTGCGTTTGGCCGCCTGGATGATGTGGTCGCGATAGTTGATGCCCACGCAGTAGAACGTCGAGGGCACCGTGGGAATCAGCAGCTTCACCGTCGAGAGCGCATGCTTCGCCGAGGTCACCTTGTGTGCGCCCCACGGCGCGCCGTCCACGGCAACGACGTGGTCGCCGTCGATCCTGCCGTAGGACGCCTTGTCACCTGCCTGAAACCGGCACCATTTCGTGCTCATCTCCCACCTGCCTTTCCTGTCCAGGACGCCAATCGGTAGCTTACTATCGATCGCACGCGGCGGATGGCCAGAATACACGCAGGGGCGTAGATTGTGCCCTCGGTACGCCGGAAGTCCAGGTAGTGAAATTACGTGTTGGTCCAACCAGCGGTTTTTCACTTCCCAAAAAGTGTTTCCTTCCCCCTCAGCGGGGGAGAGCCGCGTTAGCATGCGAGGGGGCCCTGGGATGGGGGTGGTTGACGAGCATCAACCCATCCCCACCCTGGCCCTCCCCTTGAACCTTGAAGGGGAGGGAAGTATTTTTTTCATAGGAGGCATCATGGCTGTAACCAAACTGACGACCAGGCAGGCCAGGAAACAAGTGTCGGTGAAAGACCGGGTCAGCGAGGAAGAGTGGAAGGTGCGCACCGACCTCGCCGCCGCCTATCGCCTGGCTGCCATATACGGCTGGACGGACATCATCCTTACGCATTTCTCGGCGCGAGTGCCCGGCGCCGGTGACCAGTTCCTGCTCAATGCCTATGGCCTGATGTTCGACGAGGTCACCGCCTCCAACCTCGTCAAAGTAGACCACGAGGGCAATATTCTCCAGGACATCACGGGCTTCGGGATCAACCGCGCCGGCTTTGTCATCCACGGCTGCATACACGCCGCGCGAGCCGACGCGCAAAGCGTCCTGCATACGCATACCCGGGCGGGCATTGCCGTGTCTGCCATGTCCGAAGGCGTGCTGCCCTTGAGCCAGCATTCCATGCGCATCGTCGGGGACGTGACCTATCACGACTATGAAGGCATCGCCCTGGATCTCGACGAGCGCGACCGCCTCACGCGCGACCTCGGGCCCACCAGCCGCACCATGGTGTTGAAGAACCACGGCCTGCTGGCACTCGGTGGTACGGTGCCCGACGCATTCATGCTCATGTATTTCTTCGAGCAGGCGTGCAGGATCCAGGTCGATGCCCTGGCGGCCGGACGCGACCGGATCACGCTCATACCCGACAGCGCGATTGAGCGGACGCGCGCCCAGGTCAACCGGCCGCGCGAGCGCCGGGACTGGCCGGCGCTGCTGCGCATGCTCGACCGGCGCGAGGCGGACTTTCGGAGTTAGGGAACGTCTAAATTACTGTCATGCTCGCGCAGGCGGGCATCCAGAACGGCATGACCGACTGGGTTCCCGCCTTCGCGGGAACGACAAGACAGCGGCTTTCAAAGGGCCCCAGCAGCTCGGCTGCTGGACGCGGCACGTGGAAATCACGCAGGCAGCGTACGAAAAAACGCTGGATGTGTACGAATACAACGGACTGTTGAAGCAGCGCTATCTTTACGAGCAAGTCTGCGCGGCGCCGCCGCGCACCGACCCTCGTTAAACGGACGATTTCGAAAGAGCGATCATGGCCATCGGTGTACTGGCTCTCGTGGGACTCAGCCCTGAACGCGTAGCCGCCCTCACCGGTGCCGGCTACGCCGTTCGCGAGGGGAAGAAGTATCCAAACCGGATCGACGCCGTGCGCGAGGCAGGCGAGACCGTCAGGGCCGTTCTGACCAACGGCCGTGGGGGCTTGAGCGGCGACGAGATGGCGTTGCTTCCGAAGCTCGAAATCGTCTGCGCCGTGGGCGCAGGCTACGAAGCCGTCGACCTGGACACAGCCCGCAGCCGGGGCATCGCGGTCGCCAATTGCCCCGACACGAATGCATCTGCTGTCGCCGACTCCGCCATGATGCTGTTGATGGCGGCCACCCGGCACCTGCGTGCGGCCGATCGCCACGTACACGCCGGCGGATGGCAGGACCAATGGGGTGTCGTCACCCCGACGATTTCCGGCAAGCGTCTGGGCATTCTCGGTATGGGAACAATCGGCAGCAAGATTGCGCACCGTGCCGCACGCGGCTTTGACATGGAGGTCGGCTATCACAACCGGAGGGCCGTTGCGGCATCCTCCTATCGATATTTCGACAATCTGATCGAGCTGGCGACGTGGGCCGATTTCCTGATCTGCGCTGCGCCCGGGGGCGCGCCGACGCGACACCTCGTCAACGCGGACGTTCTGACGGCGCTCGGACCGAAAGGCTATCTCGTCAACATCGGACGCGGCACGGTGGTGGACACAGCGGCGCTGATCGATGCGTTGCAATCGAAGCGCATTGCGGGGGCGGGCCTGGATGTTCTCGAGGGCGAACCGAGCGTGCCGCCGATCCTTCCGGAGCTTCTGCAGTTCGACAGCGTCGTGGTCACGCCGCACTGCGCCGGACGCGCACCGGAGGCGCGCATCGCGGCGACCGCGTTGATTCTCACTAATTTGAACGCGTATTTTTCAGGAAAGCCGCTTGCGTCCCCGGTCTCGTTCAAAGTCTGAGTGCCGCGCCATGGCCATGGCCTCCTCGATCACCGCCCCTTTGAAGCCCCAATGATCGCTTGACTGCGCCTGAACAGCGGGTAGATACTTGCCCATGGGCGTCCTATCGCTCGTGGGCAATCAAAACTAAATCATCAGGAGGAGTGCCAATCATGCAGCTCGCTGCGCTTCGATTCGCGTTTGTCGCGGCCGTGATCACGGCCGCACCGCTGGCCACGGCCTTTGCCGCCCAGAGCTGGAAGCCCGAGAAACCCGTCGAGTTCGTCGTACAGGCTTCAGCCGGCGGCGGCAGCGATATCTTCGCCCGCGCCATCGCCAAGGTCCTGGGCGACGAAAAGATCGTCACTACGCCGATCAGCGTCGTCAACAAGCCCGGCGGCAGCGGTGCGGTCGCATACTCGTACCTGCGCCAGAAGAAAGGCGATCCGCACGTGATCGCGACTGCGACCGGTTCCTACATCACCACGCCGGTGCAGGGGCAATCACCGGTCAGCTACAAGGATTTCACCAACGCCGCGGTGCTGTGCGTCGAGGACTATGTCGGGGTGGTACGCGCCGACTCGCCCTACAAGTCGCTCAAGGACCTGATCGCGGCGGCGAAGAAGAAGCCGAACGGCATCCGCTTCGGCGGGAGCGGCCCGTCCGGCTCGGATGCGATCATCGAGAATCGTCTCGAGAAGGCGACCAAGATTCAGCTCAACTTCATCGTGTTCCAGAGCGGCGGCGAGATCAACGCAGCGCTTCTCGGGGGCAACGTCGACTTCGCCAGCCCGAATCCGAGCGAGGCGACGCAGCTCGTGAAGGCGGGTCGGCTGCGGCCGCTCGCGATGTTCTCTACGGAGCGGCTTGAGCAATGGAAGGACGTGCCGACTGCGAAGGAACAGGGTATCGACGTCACCCTCGATCAGTTTCGAGGCGTGGTGGCCGCAGGCGGGCTCACCAAGGAGCAGTCGGCCTTCTGGCAGGACGCGATGACGAAGCTGTCCCAGTCGGCCGGCTTCAAGAAGTATCTGCAGGACAACGGCCTGCGCCCGCTGCTCAAAACCGGCAACGACGCCGAAAAGTACCTCGCCGAGCAGACCGAGTTCTATACCGGGATCTATACCGAGCTTGGCCTGATAAAGAAGAAGGGGAAGAAGTAGATTTCGGGCTGCGGTGCCAGGGCTGCAGGAGCGCCATGATGACCCGTGCAGACTTCGTCGGCGGTTTGCTGTTGTCGGCCTTCTTCGGTGCTGCGCTATGGGAGGGCTCGACTTTCCAGTACGGCACCGAGTTTGCGCCCGGGCCGGGATTCGCCCCGGTCTGGCTGAGCGCGATCGGCTTGTGCGTGTCGCTGCTGATCGCTGCGCATGGCCTGTGGGCGATGCGGGGTGCTGAGCGGAGCGCGGCGCCTGCGCTGGAGAAGGGGGGCCTTATGCGCGTGGGGCTGACCCTGCTCGGCCTGGCCGTGATGGTTTTCCTCGTGGAGCCGCTCGGGCTGGCCGCCTCGATTCTGCTCTTCCTGCTGTATCTCACTCTCGTCGTGCAGCGACTGGCCATCGGGGTTGGCATCGGCGCCAGCCTGGGTACGGTCGTTTTCGTCTATGCGGTATTCGTCTATTCCCTCGACGTTCCGATTCCGAAGGGCCCGTTGGGATTCTGAACCCTCATGAACCCGGACCACCTGCTGCTCGGCTTCTCGCTCGCGCTCACCCCGGTCAACCTGCTGTTCGCCTTTCTCGGGGTACTGCTGGGCACCATCATCGGCGCGTTGCCGGGGATCGGCCCATCCGCCGGCGTCGC
>CAZQJF010000221.1:0-2049 GCA_964593735.1 uncultured Streptomycetaceae bacterium
ACGCTGAAAGACTCGCCGCAGCCGCAGGTCGCGTCCACGTTCGGATTCACGAACTTGAAGGTCTGCTTGAGCCCGTCCTTGACGAAGTCGAGAGTCGAGCCGTCGATGACCTTCAGGCTCTTCGCATCCACGACTACCTTCGCCGCGTGTGCCTCGAACTGGCTGTCGTCCGCGCGGACGTCGTCCGCGTAGTCGTAGGTATACTGGAAACCCGAGCAGCCCACTTCCTTCACGCCCACGCGCAGGCCGATGCCGCTCCCGCGCTTCGCGAGCTGCGCCCGTATCTGCTTTGCCGCACTTTCCGTCAGTTGTATCGTCATACTCTTCACCTTTGCGTCATTGCCGAACTTCCGCCTTCATCCTTCCGGTCAGACCGCCATCGCGGTCATACTTTTCAAGCGCGTCACGACCACCTTCAGCGCCCGCAGAAAATCATCCACCTGCTCATTCGTATTCGACTCGCCCAGCGAGAAGCGAACCGCGCCGCGCGCGAGCTCGGTTTCCACTCCCATTGCGAGCAGCGTCGCGGATGGCTCCGGGTTCGCGCTCGAACACGCGGCGCCCGGGGCGACCGCATAACCCGCCTTGTCGACCTCTATCACCAGCGTCTCGCCCGCTATCCCCTCGAACGCGAAATACGAGGTGTTGGGGATGCGCGGCGCCCGCTCTCCGAAGATCACCGCTCCCATCTCGTGCAGCCCGCGCTCCAGGCGCGCGCGCATCATTTCCAGCCGCGGCGCGAGATCGTCCATGCGGCCCGCCGCAAGCTCGCACGCCGCGCCGAACCCGACGATGGCCGGCACGTTCTCGGTGCCGGAGCGCAACCCCCCTTCGTGCCCGCCGCCATGGATGAGCGGACGCACCTCGAGCCGCTTGTCGACCACCAGCGCGCCCGCGCCCTTCGGGCCGTAGATCTTGTGCGCGGACAGCGTCATCGCGTGCACATTGAGCGCAGCGAAATCGACGGGTATCTTGCCCAGCGCCTGGACTGCATCGGTGTGCATCCAGGCCTTCGCGCGCCGCGCCCGCTCCCCCGCTGCCGCCACTTTCTGGATGACGCCCGTCTCGTTATTGGCGAGCATGACCGAAACCAGCCCGGTCGGATCCTTCAGCGCGCTGTCGACATCGTCGAGCTCGAGCTCGCCATCCGGGCTCACCGCGAGCTTGCGCAACTTCCAGCCCGCGCGCGCGAGCTCCTGCGCCGGCTTCGCAACGCACGGGTGCTCGATCGCGCTGATCGCGATCTGCGTGGGCTTGAGATAGGATGCCGCCCCTTTCATGAAGGTGTTGTTCGCTTCGGTGCCACCCGAAACGAATATCACCTGCGAGGGCTGGACGTTGATGAGCGCCGCCACCTGCTCGCGTGACACGTTGAGCGCCCTGCGCGCCACCGTCCCGAATTCGTGGCGGCTCGACGCGTTGCCGTATTGCCCGCGCAGGAACGGCAGCATCGCCTCGAACACCCGGTCATCGACCGGCGTCGTGGCGTTATGATCGAAGTAAACGTGCTCCATCAATTACCCGCCGGGTGACGCACCGGGATTCGATTCGGCATTCAAGCGGGCACGACGGTCGTGCCGCGTTTCCCCGGCTCGCGCATGTCGTGCACTTGCGCGACACCAGCCGCCTGCGCCGCCTCACGCGTCCTCTGGGCCTCGACCAGTTGTTGCAGGCTCACCGAACCCAGGTAATCGAAGATGCGCTCGTTCAGCGCCGCCCACAGATCGTGGGTCAGGCATTTCTGCTCGTCGCGGCAGTTCTCTTTGCCGCCGCACTGGGTGGCATCGATGGGCTCGTCCACCGCGAGGATGATGTCCGCCACCGTTACGCCCCCCAGCTCCCGCGCCAGGCAATAACCGCCGCCTGGGCCGCGCACGCTCTCCACCAGGTGATGGCGGCGCAGCTTGCCAAACAGCTGCTCGAGATACGAAAGGGAAATTTTCTGCCGGCCGCTGATCTCGGCGAGCGTCACCGGGCCGCTGCCGTGTTGCAGCGCGAGATCGATCATCGCGGTAACTGCAAAGCGTCCCTTGGTTGTCAGTCTCATAC
>CAZQJF010000221.1:2149-5705 GCA_964593735.1 uncultured Streptomycetaceae bacterium
AGGGCTGTCACCCGACTATAGGTTTCCCGAGTAAATTAGTCAACCATTCTGGCGCGATAGTTCCTGCGGCATCAAGCGGCCTCGCGGCCACCGATTTTTGCGCGCAGACGGTCGAGTTCCGCGAGCACCTGTGCGATGCGTTTCTCGTTGTCGGCACACTGCTCGATCAACTCGAGGATCGCCTTGCCGATGGGGTCGTTCAAATCCTTCACAACCGCGTAGGCCGAGAAGCGCCCGTTCTGCGCCGCGTCCGGCGCTTCCACGATACGAGCCGGGATGCCGATGGCGGTCGCACCTGCCGGCACATCCTTCACCACCACCGCATTGGACCCTATCTTCGCGCCCGCACCGATCGTGATCGGCCCCAGTATTTTCGCGCCCGCCCCGACTACTACGCCATTACCCAATGTCGGATGGCGCTTGCCCTTGTTCCAGGAAGTGCCCCCGAGAGTGACGCCGTGATAGAGCGTGCAATCGTCGCCGATCTCTGCAGTCTCTCCGATCACGACGCCCATGCCGTGGTCGATGAAGAAGCGGCGCCCTATGATCACGCCGGGATGGATCTCGATCCCGGTGATCCAGCGCGACCAATGGGAAACGAAGCGAGCGAGCCATCTCAACCGCACGTTCCACAGCCAGTAGGCCAGCCGGTGGAACAGCAGGGCGTGAAATCCGGGATAACAGGTGATCACCTCCCAACTGGTGCGCGCTGCCGGATCACGCTCGAACACAACCGCGATTTCTTCCCGAAGACGATCGAACATTTGGCTGAGATCTGGAGAAGTTAGGGCCCGCAGCTTACGATGCCCTAGTAATTTAGTCAACTATAGGACGGGTAAGGAGCAGGCAGGAAGCGGCGAGCATAAAACTGAAATATAACAATGCGTTACATAGAGCGCCGCAACTGTCTATCGGTCACTGCCGAGCACTGACTGCTTACCGTTTCTTGGGAGTGACCAGCGACTTCAGCACGCCCCGCAGGATGCTGACCTCTTCCTTATCCAGTTGGGTGCGGCCAAACAACCGGCGCAGCTTCGGCATCAACTTCTTGTTGTAGGTGGGGTTGAGAAAGCCGGTTTCTATCATCGTGCGCTCGAGGTGGCCGTAGAAAAGCTCCAGTTCCTCGAAGCTCGCCAGCTCACGCGGCTCTTCGCGCGCCGCATCGTCGCCGATTGCCGCCCGCAGCTCGTACGCCAGGACCTGGACCGCTGCCCCGACATTGAGCGACGAGTATTCCCGGTCAGCCGGTATGGTGGCGAGCAACTGGCACTTGTTCACCTCCCCGGCAGTGAGCCCGAAAGCCTCGTTGCCGAACACGAGCGCTGCGCGGTGCGTGCGCGCTACCGCGACGACGCGCGCCGCTGCCTCCCGCGCCGTGACCATCGGTGCGGCGATATCGCGGGTGCGAGCGGTGCAGGCGACGGTATAGACCGATCCCGCCAGCGCGTCTTCGAGGCTCGCGCAGACCTGCGCCGTCCTGAGGATATCGACCGCGCCAACGGCCAGCCAGTCCGCCTGCGGATCCGGGAAGCGCCGGGGCGCAACCAGCACCAGGTGCCGGAGCCCCATCGTCTTCATGGCGCGCGCCGCCGCGCCGATGTTGCCCGGGTGCGCGGTTTCGCACAGCACGACACGGATATTCTTGAGCGGATCGGCGGCGTTCACGTCCATTGGGATGGGGTATTATAGCGACCGGAAAAACTAGGAGTCAGGTCGATGAATGCGGCAGCGCCGACCGGCCTCGCGAAGTCTCCGGCCTGATCCGACTCCACCCGCCCACCATGCACCCGATGCTGACTATCGCGATCAAGGCGGCGCGCCGCGCGGGCGGCATCATCAATCGCGCGACGCGCAACCTCGATATCGTGGCGGTCCAGGAGAAGGCGGCAAACGATTTCGTCTCGGAAGTGGACCGGGAGGCTGAAGCGGCCATCATCAGGACGCTGCACGAGGCGTATCCCAGGCACTCGATACTGGCGGAAGAGAGCGGCGCATCGGGCGACTCCGAGTTCCGGTGGATCATCGATCCGCTCGACGGGACGACGAATTACCTGCACGGGTTTCCGCAATATGCGGTGTCGATCGCCTTGATGCACAAGGGCATCATCACGCAGGCGGTCATCTACGACCCCGGCCGCAACGATCTTTTCACCGCGTCGCGCGGCAGCGGGGCGTATCTCAACGACCAGCGCATACGCGTAAGCAAGCGCCCCGAGCTCAAGGCTGCGCTGATCGGCACGGGCTTCCCGTTCAATCAGATGGATCATCTCGAGACCTACCTCGCGATGCTGCGCCACATGATGAAGAATTCCTCCGGCGTGCGCCGCGCCGGATCGGCCGCGTTGGATCTCGCCTACGTTGCGGCGGGCAGGCTCGACGGCTTCTGGGAATTCGGGCTCGGCCCCTGGGACATCGCGGCCGGTGCGCTCCTCATCACCGAGTCCGGCGGACTGGTCGGCGACCTGGAAGGCGAAGACAACTACATGGAAAGCGGCAACATCGTCACCGGCAACCCGAGGATCTTCGTTCAGTTGCTGCAGGCCATCGCGCCGCACTTGACGGAAAACCTGAAAGCGGGCCGCCAGGGCGTCCGGAAAAACTGAGAGGCCTCCGAACAAGTCCTCGCGAAGGCGGCACTGAATTCCCGGGTTCCGCCTGCGCGGGAACGACGACTACCTGCTGCCCTTCGCCGAAAATTCGGCCAGCTCTTTCGCGAGAGCGCGGTCGAGCTGCTGCAGCGTCTCCGCGACCTTCTTCAACTCGGCGGCCCGGCCCAGCCGCGCGTAGACTTTCCCCAAGCCGAGCCAGGCCGCCGAAAAGCGCTCGTCGAGCTGGATGGCGGCACCATAGGCTCGGGTCGCGGGCTCCAGGCGGCCAAGGTCGCTGTTGCTCTCGCCCACCAGAAACCACGTCTCGGCTGAATCGCTCCGGACGTTGAGCGCGCGGTTCGCGACCTGGAGCGCGCGATCCGGCTGCCCCGCAGTGCGGTACGACTGGGCGAGCAGGTTCCAGCCGAGGATGTCGTCGGGCGACAGTCGCACCGCTTCGCCATAACACTCGATCGCCCGCTTGCGCTGCCCGCCCTGCGAATGGGCATAGCCGGCGATGATCCACCACTCGTGGTTCGATTTTTCCTTGTTGATGTTTTCCTCGGCGAACCTGGCGAGCCCGTCCCAGTCCCCGACCTTCTCGAACTCGGCGATGCGGCGCCGGTTGGTCTCGTCCAGGGTCTCGAAATTGCCGAGCATCATCGGTATGGTGCCGTCGGGTATCAGGGTGAACAGGAGTTGCTGCGGCACGGTGCACGCGCTGCAGACGAAGAGCGCAAACGTCGCGGCTGCAAGTTGCCGCATGACCGCCATCAGTCCCCGTATACGCACGCTGCGGCTCATGATTGCCGCAGTTTATAGGCTTCACGCAGCATCATGGAAGATGATCGGGCGCTTTCATGCCGCTTTCATACCTCGGTTTCGCGCTCGAGCAGCGCGCGCTTGCGCTCCACGCCCCAGCGATAGCCCGACAGCCCGCCGTCGTTGCGAACGACGCGATGGCAGGG
>CAZQJF010000222.1:0-5703 GCA_964593735.1 uncultured Streptomycetaceae bacterium
TGCGTAGCCGCCGCAGGCTCTGCTCCACCGAACGCCGCACGGCGCTTCCCATGTCGGCCAGGTCTTCCTCGGTTTGCAGCCTCACCTTGGTGGCGATGTATACCTTGTCGCGCAGCCGCTCCAGCCCCTGCCCGACGTTCTCCTCCGACCTGCCGCCGCCGTACCTGGGCGAGGTATCGAAGAAATTGATGCCCAGGTCCACCGCCCGGCGCACCGCCGCGCGGCATTCCGCGTCGGTGGTCACTCCCCATACGTGCCCGATGCCCGCTCCGCCAAAGCCCACTTCAGAGACAGAAAGGCCGGTGCGGCCCAGTATGCGGTACTTCATGGTTGCTCCAATCCGGCGTGGTGATGAAAGGACTACGATTTCAGCCTGCGCCTCGAGCTGAAGAAGTGGAAACTCACGGTGGTTTCGGAGTCGTCTTTTTATCTGGGCCGGAGCATTCTGTAAAACCTGTTCGCCGGAAGCAAGGCGAGGCGTCCACGGCTCGGGGTGGCGGCCCGACCTGCCATAACAACGTAAACTCGCGGAATCACCAGCTGTTGAAAGCCTGCATTGGCATCCGAGACGACTGACGTCCTGTTCGCGCGCTACGGGCCACGCTATCGCTGGCTCGTCAGCGCGGCCGTCCTGCTCGGCACGGTCTCGGCGATGGTCACCACCACCATCGTCAACGTCGCGATCCCGGATATCATGGGGGCGTTCGGCATCGGGCAGGATCGCGCGCAGTGGTTCATGACCGGCGCGCTGGCGGCGATGACCGTCGGGATGCTGCTCAACGCGTGGCTGATACGCAACTTCGGGCAGCGCCGGACGTTCGTCGCCGCCCTGTTTGTCTTTGTGCTCTCCCTGCTGCTCGCGGGCGCGAGCCCGAACGACTCGGTGCTGATCTTCAGCCGCGTCGTACAGGGCGGCGTCGCCGGGCTGCTCCAACCGCTCGCCGTGTACACGCTCTATCGCGTGTTTCCTCCGGACCAGAAGGGACGCGCGATGGGACTCTTCGGCTTCGCCGTGATTCTCGGCCCGGCGATGGGCCCCGCACTGGGCGGCCTGCTGATCGATGTGTTCAACTGGCGCTACATCTTCTACATCCCCATCCCGTTTGCCGTCGCCGCCATGCTGCTCGGAGGTCTCTTCATGCCGGAACGCGAAGAGTCCACGGTGCGCCCGAATTTCGACTGGACCGGACTTTTCCTCCTGGCGGCGTCCATCGGCTGCATGTTGACGGGGCTGTCCAACGGCCAGCGCGAGGGCTGGCAGTCCGATTACGTTCTCGGCCTCATCGGCACGTCCATCGTCGCCGGGACGGCCTTTGTCGCCTGGGAGCTGCTGACATTGCACCCGCTGGTCGAGTTGAGGGTACTCGCGGGGGCGCGTTTCGCGGCGGCCGCGTGCGTGGCATTCATCATGGGCGCCGGACTCTTCGGCACCGTCTACCTGGTGCCGCTCTTCGTGGAATCGGTGCAGGGATACACGCCATTGATGGCCGGGCTGCTGCTGATGCCACCCGGCCTCGTAATGGGCCTGTTCCTTCCCATAGGCGGCTACCTGACAGACCGCCTGCCGGCGAGCTGGCTGATCATGACCGGGCTCGCGCTTTTCGCGCTGTCCTGCTACTGGTTCGGCAGCGCGGACGTGAATACGCCGTTCTGGACCTTGGTGTGGTGGGTCACGCTGAGCCGCGTCGCCCTCGCGCTCATCAACCCCGCGCTGAACGTCGCCGCGATGCGGGCGGTCAATACCGAGCACCTGGGACAGGGGGCCGGAATGATCAATTTCTGTCGCCAGCTCGGCGGGGCCTTTGGCGTGAACCTGCTGTCGGTCATGCTGGATCGCCGCACCTTTCTTCACAGCGACGCGCTGACGAGCGCACAGACCGCCGCCAACAGCACCACGGCAGAACTGCTGCGCAACCTCCACGGCCTGCTGGCGCAGGCCGGGGCACCGCCGGAATTGCAGGCATCGGGCGCGCTGCATTTCCTGGACCGGGTGATCTACGCGCAGGCCTATACCATGGGCTTTCGCGACAGCTTTCTCATGTGCGGCGCCGTGTTCGTGCTCGCGCTGGTTCCGGCATGGATCATGGGCCGGGCGCGAGGAAGGTGACCTGTGAGCGACACGGAAGGGTCGCGGGTCTAGCAGCGTGATGCAAAACTCCGTTCGTCCTGAGCGTAGCGCGTATGCGCGGAGTCGAAGGGCGAACAACTCGTTGAATTTCGGCCGTTCATGTTTCGACTCCGCTGCGCTACGCTCAACACGAACGGGGTTTCCAAGGGTTTTGCATCAACCTGCTAGATCTTAATGCTGAGCAAGCGTCATTCGAGCTGGCCGCGGCCAGCTTCTCATCACCAGGTCAGCAAGAAACAGGATCAGCGCGGCGCCAGCCAGCGGCCACCAGCTTTCGTGGCCGCGGAAGGCTTTTTCCGGCGACGGCGTGTAGAGCCGTTTGAGTCCCGCCGCAAAATTCTCCGGATCGAGCATCTCGCCGCCCGTCTCCTCGGCGAGACGGCCGAGCAACGCGAGATTGGGCCGCAACTCGCGGTATTCCTTCGGATAGGGCGCGACGTACGGGATGGTCGCCACGGATGACGGCGCTTCCCCCGCGTTGCCTTCGGCAAAAAGCGTTACCAGATGAATGCCCCGCTCGGCCGGCGTGAACTTTCCTTCGTAGCGGCCCGGCGCGCTTTGCAGCAAGGTGCTTTGCTGCGTGCTCCGGTTCGGCGCCGTGACCTTGCCGCGAAGCTTCAGATGATTCACGAACCGGCCGTCCCTGGAGATGAAATCCGCGACGATTCTTACCGCGTCGGCCTCGGCATGAAACTCCGTGCGCATGCGCGTTTCGACGATCTTCCGCATGGTATCCCGCGCCACCTGGCCGGCCCATTGGGGCAGACCCTGCCACGCCACCCATTCCCTGCCCCAGCGCCCGCTCAAGTCCGAAGTAAACGCCATGACCCGTCCCAGTCCATGCCGCCAGGAAACCAGCAGCGGATCCTCGCCCGCTTGCATGAGCAGTTCAGAGCGTGGCTTGGGGTAGGTGAGGACATAGCCGCGCAGGGGCGGCAACGATCCTTGAGCGATTCCCTGAAGCGGTCCCGCCCGCGCCGCCACGCGCGGCGCAAAGGTTTTTTCGATCAATAGATCACGCGAGATCAACAGCGTCTCGGTGGTGAAGATCTGCGGGATCGTCTGCGGATCGATGGCGACGTAGCCGCGGCCTTTGCCCGCGCGCGCAATTTCCGCCATCAATTTCGCGTCGGAGTCGTCCCCCACCGAAACCGTCGACACCGTGACGCCGGCGCGCGCCAGCTCCTGGACCAATGATTGAAAATCCGCTTTGTCGGAGAGACCGTCGGACAGCACGATGACATGCTTGATCGCCGCCTCGTTGCCGATGATGGCCCGCCGCGCCTCGACCATTGCCTTGTACATATCCGTGCCGCCGTCGGATCGCAGTGCCGCGAGCTTGTCATTGATCCACTCGCCTTTGCCGACGGGGCGAAAGGGCAGCGTCCAGTCCCACGCCGCGTCGAAAGCAAGGATGCCGATCTGATCGGTGGGATTCATGATATCCGCCGCCGCGATGGCCGCGGCTTTCGCCAGGTCCAGCTTCGTGCCGCCCTCCGGACCGGCGCCCATGCTGCCCGACTTGTCGAGCACGAACAGCAGCGCCACGTGGGGAAAATCGAGGCGCGCCGGCGGGCGCATCTCCACCGGCAGGATGCGTTCCAGCGGCGTCCGGAAATAGCCCCCGGCGCCGTAACTCTGAGAACCGCCGACGACCACGAGACCGCCGCCCAGGTCCCGGACGTAGGTCTCGAGGTTTTCCATCTTTGCGTGGGTCAGTTGAAAGGCGGGCACGTTATCCAGAATCACAAGATCGTAGGATGACAGCTCGGGAAGCGCCAGTGCGGCTGCCTCCGGCGCGGATTCCTTCACGGTGAAACCCTGCACGCGCAGTACGCGGGCGAGAAAACGCTGGCTGTCCGGTTCGGACGAGAGCAACAGAACTCTCGGCGGCCCCTTCACTTCGACCACGCCTTGCAACAGATTATTTTCCGCCAGGGTATCGTCTTTCGCCTCGACGAGCAGCTCGTAGCTATGGCTGCCGCGCTCGGCCAGACTATCGCGGAAAACGATTTCGTTGACTCCGGCTTTGAGTTGCAACTCGCGCTCGCCGGTGAGAATTCCGTCGCGCAGCAGTTTGATACGGGCGCGCGCTTCTCCCAGGCTTTCGATTTTGCCGACCACCTGGAAAGCCTCTGCGCTGTCCACCTGGCGGGGCAGAATGAGATCGCTCAGAAAAACTTCGTTGCGCCCGCGGGCCAGACTCACGGGCAGCGTCCAGACCTGCGTCCCCTGCGAGCGCAGGAGCGGTATGAGGCGGGCGCTGTTGCCGCGATTTTCATTGCCGTCGGACACCAGCAGCAACTTCCCCTGGCGCCCGTCCCCGATCTGGGCGAGGCCCGCCTGCAGGGCCGCCTCGACATCGGTTGCTTCGCGGTCCAGCCGCGCGGCAAAGTCCGCCGCGGGAAAATCGCGGCGCGGCGGGAATTCCCACTCCGGCGCGCGCGCGAACGTGAGCAACCCGGTGCGCGTGTCGGCATTCGTCAAACGAGCCGCCGCCTCCAGGACCTCCCGGGCTTTCTCCCGCCCGTCCTGTCCCACGCTGCGGGATACATCGACGCTCAATATGACGTCGAGGGCTTGAGCGCCCTGGAAAATTTTCGGATTCACGCAGGCCAGAGCGAGGGCGGCAAGCGCGCCGGCGCGAAGCCACAGCGGCGAGAGCGAAATCCTCATCCGCCAGGCCAGGATCAATTCCACGGCCAGCAGGAGGAGCACGACGGCGAGCAGGAAAGGCCACAGGGAGAAACCCGCTTTCGTAACGTCGCTGTCTCGTCCCGCCGACGGCGCAACCGCTACGGCAGCGCCCACCCGGGCGCCAATATCGGATTCCTCTTCGTCAAAGAGATTGACCGCAAAGCGGCCTTCGCGGCCGGCGCTTTTGTATGTGTAGATTCCCGTTTCCCGGGTATCGCCGAATATCAGCGGATTTCCGATTACTTCCAATCGCTCTTTGCGTCCCGACGGCGCGGTGATCTCGAGCTCCCGATCACCCGGCGCAACAAAGATCGGGAGCGAGGCGCCGGCGCGCACGCCCTCGGCGGGAAACTCACGGCGCCCCGGCTGAAACCACTCGAAGACGTTGTGGAAGAGAACCGGAAAAGCCACGCGGAAGGGCAGGTCGGAAGCCATCAGATCGAAGCCGATGTAGAGTGCCCGCAGTTTGGCGCGCTCGAAGGCGACCAGCAGCGGGTTATCCGCCGCCCGCGCCAATACGATGCTGTCGCCGCCGGCCGCCACGCGCAAAGACTTCTGCACATTCAAGTCGCCCAGGCTCAAGCCCGCGGTAACCGGGTGCTTCGCCAACGGCGCGCTGATACGCGGCGTTCGCACTTCGCCCTGCAGGTTCAGGGGGAGGTTCGGCGGCACGGTGTTGATGAGAATCACATTGCCTTCGGTAAGCTCGGGAGCCGCCACGCGGTCGAAAATAACCACGTCATAACGCCCCTCCCGGTTGCCCTCGCGCCGCGCCGCCTCGGGCGTCCAGCTCGTCACAGCGGTCAGTTGCACGTCGGGGAAAACTCTCAGCAAGTTGCTCAAGGCCGGGTTGCCGGGACCGACGTAGAGCAGCCGTA
>CAZQJF010000223.1:0-5701 GCA_964593735.1 uncultured Streptomycetaceae bacterium
CGTCCGGGCCCAGGTCGCCCTCTCCCTGTTTACCGATTTCGAAAATTTCTCCACGTTGAAACCCGGCCCGCACCAGCAGGCGGCCGTCAACGCGATGCTCGATGACCTCGTCGCGTGGGGCCAGGCGCTGCAGGCCATGCGAGCGCAAAGCACCAAAGACGGCGCACAAAAACAGAAAGTATCGACATGAATATGTTTGCAACGACTGACTTCAGAACGACAACGGAAGCACCCCCTCGCCGCGTCGTCTACCGTACGCGCGGACGCTCGCATGGACCCATCACGCGGCTCGTCAGCCCCTCGGACGCGGGCAGGCTCATCAAACCGTTCGTGTTCCTGGATTATTTCGACATCGATCCGAGGCACATGCCGGCAATCGGTTTTCACCCGCATTCCGGCATCGCAACGCTTACGCTCCTTCTCGAGGGGCAGGTCTCCTATGAAGAGACTTCCGGAACCAAAGGCATCATCGAGCCGGGGGGCGTTGAATGGATGCGTGCCGCGGGCGGCGTCTGGCATACCGGAGGTGTGGCGGGAACCGCGCGCGCGAAGGGCTATCAGCTATGGGTCGCTCTTCCTCCGGAAATGGAAAGCATCGAATCCGAAGCACAGTACCTCGGAGGCGAGCACTTCCAGTCGCATGGCCCGGCGCGCGTCATCCTGGGTCGCCACGGCGACGCTACCAGCAAGGTCTCGGCGCCGACGACAATCAACTACCTGGACGTCGTGCTGAAGAAGGGCGAGCAATGGAGTTACGAGCCCCCGGACGATCACAACGTTGCCTGGGTCGCCGTGCACAAAGGAAAGCTGGCCACGCCGGAGATCGTGTATGGGGAGCTCGTGGCGTTCGAAGAGTCGAATGGTGCCCTCGAATTCGAGGCCCTTGAAGACACCGGCTTCATCCTGGGATCGGCTGTCAAGCATCCTCACGACCTCGTGCTTGGCACCTACTCCGTCCATACGAGCAAGCAGGCGCTCGACAGAGGCGAAGCCAGTATCGTGGAAATCGGCAAGAGACTCCGGGCGGAAGGTCGTCTTTAGGCAGGAGCGCGACGCGATAACCAGAAAAACGCTTCTCAAGCGCTTCGGTCAACCCGAGGAGATGGTGGAGCTCGCGGCCTTCATCGCTTCTGACCGAGCGTCTTACATCACAGGCGCCAACTACCCGGTCGACGGCGGCGCGACTGCCTGGTAGAGCCACGCGCCGCTCAAACACGTCACTTGCGGAACCTTGCCAGACAGCGGCAGGGCATACGCACACATCGGGACGAGGTATGGTTGCGCACGATCACACAGTGTTGGTACTGCAGGGAGGCGGCGCGCTGGGCGCCTACCAGGCAGGTGTCTACGAGGGGATGGCGGAACAGGGAATCGCGCCCGATTGGGTGCTACTGTCACGATTGTGGAGTACGGTGATTTCGAATGCCCGAACTGCAAGCAGGCGGCGCCAGCCGTCAAGTTGCTGCCGTGCGATTTCCGGACCGGGTGCGCATCGTCTATCGCCACTTCCCGCTGGAGGAGGTTCATCCCCACGGCGCAGGCCGTAGAAGCGGCAGGGGGCAAGGCAGGTTCTGGCAAATGCATCATCGATGAGCTGGGGATGGAGCTCGGATAGAATCTCGGATTCCAAAGAGGGAGGGCTCCATGGCGATTGACAATGCATTCTTCGAGACGTGGCGGCCGCGGGTGCTGGCAGTCCTGCGCATCGTGACGGCGTATCTGTTCATCCAGCACGGGACTGCGAAGCTCTTCGGCGTGCCGCACCAGGCGATGTTCGACGGGCTGCAGTTGATGTCCCTGGTGGGTGTTGCGGGGATGCTCGAGGTCGCGGGTGGGGCGTTGCTGCTCATCGGGCTGTTCACGAGGCCGGTGGCTTTCGTCCTGTGCGGATTCATGGCCGTGGCTTACTTCATGGCTCACGCGAGCCAGGGCAATGTGCTGCTCCCGATGCTGAACCAGGGCGAACTCGCGGTGCTCTATTGTTTCGTGTTCCTTTACCTGGTTTTTGCGGGTGCGGGCGCCTGGAGCGTGGACGCCGTCCGGCGCCGGGCGTGAGCGGGCGGCCCGAATATCGTTACGGGGCCTGACCGATGGAAGAGATGACGGGGCTGCTCGCGCAGTACGGGCTCGTGATCGTGTTCGCGAACGTGCTGATCACCCAACTCGGCGCTCCGCTGCCCGCAATCCCCACCATGATCGTCGCCGGCGCGCTCGCCCGGCAGGGCCATTGGCCGGCGGCGCTCGTGCTGGCCGTGGCGGTCGCCGCGTCGCTGATCGGCGATCTGCCGTGGTTCTACGCCGGACGCCGCTACGGCCATCGCGTCCTGAATGCGTTGTGCCGCATCTCGATGGAGCCTGAATCCTGCGTACGGCAGACCGAGAACATCTTCGACCGGTGGGGCCCGCCCTCGCTCATGTTTGCCAAGTTCGTGCCCGGTTTTGCCACGGTCGCTCCGCCGATAGCCGGCGCGTTCAAGCTTGGGCTGGCGCCATTTCTCGGGTATAGCGCAATCGGAGCGCTGCTCTGGTCGGGCGCCGCGGTCGGCGTGGGAATGGTTTTTCATGCCCAGATAGAAGAAGCGCTGCAACTGGTGGGCGAGATGGGCGGGTGGGCGCTGCTCGTCATCGGCGCAATCGCCGGCGGCTACATCGCGATCAAGTGGCTGGAACGGTGGTTCCTGGTGCGCCTCCTGCGCATGGTGCGCATCTCGGTGGACGAGCTGGACGACCAGATGCGCTCGGATGCGGCGCCGGTCATACTCGACGCGCGCTCGATGGCCGCGCAAAAGCTCGACCCGCGGCGCATACCGGGGGCGCTGATGATCGACACTGCAAACCCGGTGCTGCACGACGGCGTTCCGCCGGAGCGCGACGTCGTGGTCTACTGTACGTGACCGAACGAGGCCAGCGCGGCGCGTGTCGCCCGCATACTGATGGACAAGGGCTACCGGAAGGTCCGGCCTCTTGTGGGCGGGCTCGACGCCTGGCTCGCTGCGGGCAAGGAATCCGAAACGTTCGACCCGTTGAAAAACTCTTAGAGGGCCTATCAAAATGAAAGATGGGGCGCCCTTAGGCAGGTGAGCATGAGAGATAGCGGGAGCAAGGGGCATTCCCTCAATTGTTGGAACTGGTCTCGAAAAAGGGAACACCGACAGGATTAACAGGATGAACAGGATTGCAATCTAAAAACCATCCTGTAAATCCTGTCATCCTGTCTGTTTTCATCTTGACCCGCATCAATCGGGGTTTTTGATATAGCTTCTATGCACTCGTAGTCATGAATGGAGGCTCCATGGAAACGGCATGCGCAATGGTCAGGCAATACGGTCCGCTCCTGGGGCGCGTGCTGCTCGCCCTGATCTTCCTGGTTTCGGGTTACGGGAAGATCGGTGGATTTTCAAAAGTGGCGGCCGGCATGGCCGCCAAGGGTGTGCCGCTCGCGGAGTTCGCGCTCGTCATCACGATCATCCTGGAGATCGTCGGGGGCCTGATGCTGGTCTTCGGCTGGAAAGCCCGGTGGGCCGCAACGGCGCTCCTGTTGTGGCTGATTCCGGTGACGCTGCTCTTCCATGATTTCTGGGCGGCGGACGAAGCTCAATTCCGAAACCAGCTCAATCACTTCATGAAGAACCTGTGCGTCATGGGCGGCATGCTCTACGTGATGGCATTCGGTGCCGGGCCGCTCAGCGTGGACAGCCGCGATCGAACGCCGTAGACCATCCCGTTGACCGGCGACCCCTCGCCGCCCGCCAGTCCGATGTCATAACGATACCCGGCGCCCGCGCCAGCGGACGCGCGGAACCACCACCCACCGGATCTCGCGAATGAACTCCCTTGAACACGTAGCGATCCTCCTCGTCACCGCCGTACTGCTCGTGCCGGTCTTCCAGCGTTTCAAGCTGGGCGCCGTCCTCGGCTACCTTGCCGCAGGGATGCTCCTGGGACCGTGGGGGCTGGCCGTGATCGGCGAAGTCGAATCGACGCTGGCCATTGCGGAGTTCGGGGTCGTACTGCTTCTGTTCCTGGTCGGGCTGGAACTGGAACCGTCGCGGCTCTGGGCGCTGCGGCGCCCGGTCTTCGGTCTCGGCGGGGCGCAGGTAGGAATTACCGCGATCGTGCTCGGGGCCTGCGCCCTGGCGCTGGGATACTCGTGGCAGGGGGCGCTGGTCGCAGGGTTCGCCTGCGCGCTGTCCTCGACCGCGCTGGTGCTGTCCTCGCTCGCCGAGCGCGGGCAGCTCGCCACACGACACGGCCGCGAATCGTTTGCCGTGCTGCTGTTCCAGGATCTTGCGGTAATCCCGCTGCTCGCTCTCCTGCCGCTCCTGGGCAGCGAAGCCGTGCACGGCGGAGCCCACTGGACATCGGCCGCAAAGGCCTTGACTGCAATCGCGGTAGTCATTGTTGCGAGCCGCATCGTGGTGCGCCCTGCGCTCAGGTTCATCGCGAGCCACAGCAGCCGCGATGTCTTCACCGCGGCTGCGCTGCTGCTCGTGATCGGGACGGCGCTCATCATGGAGAAGATCGGGCTGTCGATGTCCTTGGGCGCATTCCTCGCCGGCGTCCTGCTGGCGGATTCCGAGTTCAGGCACGAGCTGGAGGCCGACATCGAGCCGTTCAAGGGGCTGCTGCTGGGGTTGTTCTTCGTCGCCGTGGGCATGAGCGCTAATCTCGGGCTGCTGAAGGAAGCCCCGGTCACCATCTTCGGCCTCGCGCTCGGGTTGATGGCCGTGAAGGGCGCCGTGTTGTACGCCATCGCACGCGCCAATGGCGCGACGAACGAAACTGCGCAAAAGCTCGCAGTAACGCTCGCCCAGGGCGGGGAGTTCGCGTTCGTACTGTTCACCGCCGCGTTCGGGTTCGGCGTGCTCGACCGCGATACCATGCAACTGCTGGTGATGGTCGTTACCGTCTCCATGCTGCTGGCGCCTGGCGCGATCGTGCTGCACGATCACCTGTTCGGCCGCTGGCTGGAGCGCACCAGCCCTCCCGAGTTCGACGCCATCGACGAGCCCGGCAATCCGGTGATCATCGCGGGTTACGGGCGATTCGGCCAGATCGTCTCGCGCGTGCTGCGCATGTGCGGCGTGCGATTCACGGCGCTCGAAGTGAGCTACCAGCAGGTCGACTTCGTGCGGCGTTTTGGCAACAAGGTCTACTATGGCGACGCCTCGCGCCTCGAACTGCTGCACGCCGCGAAGGCGGGGGAGGCGAAGCTGTTCGTGCTGGCGATCGACGACGTCGAAGCTTCGGTCAGGACCGCCGCGCTGGTGCGGCAGCACTTCCCCCGGCTGCCGATCCTGGCGCGGGCGCGCAACCGGGTGCATTACTTCCGGCTGCGTGACCTGGGCGTCAAGTCGATCTACCGGGAAACGTTCCCGGCGAGTCTGGAGGCAGCGCACCAGGCGCTGCTGCGGCTCGGGTTGGGCATCGCAGCCGCCGAGCGTGCCGTTACGCTGTTCAAGCACCATGACGAAGCGCAGCTGGAAATTCAATATGCCATGCAGCACGATGAGGCGCAGCTCATACAGAACGCGATGCAGGCGGCGCAGCAACTGCAGGAGCTGTTCGAGGCCGACGCCGTCGGCCCGATGGCCGGCCTGCCGCAGTTGCACGGCCGGAGCGTGCCGGCAGGCGGAACAACTTGATTATCAAAATGACGCCTCTTCCCTCATCCCAACCCTTCTCCCGGGCAACGCCCAGG
>CAZQJF010000224.1:0-5669 GCA_964593735.1 uncultured Streptomycetaceae bacterium
ATGCCAACTGCTCTTTCTAGGTTCAATTGTTGTTCTTGTTTTTCCTCCGCGCCTTGACGGTAAAAGGTTCCGTTCTCAGCTTCGTTGCACAAACCGCGGCGGATCGAAGGCCGTAATCGGCGGCAGCGCGCCTTCGTAGCGCTCCACTTCGACCAGGCAGCTGTGGGCGATGCAGCCCTGGCCCAGCCTGGAGCTGCCTTTGTCGAGCGTCAGGACGTTCGGATTGCCGTGCTTTTCGAGGGTGCCGATACGCCCGGGTTCGAGCGGGTCGTACCAGGCGCCGGTCGCCATCTCCACCACGCCGCGGCGCAGTCCACTTCGACTTCGTAAACTCCCCAATGGGTGGACGTCAGCAGCGGTGCGTTCATGCTTTTCTCCGGCAAGGTCTTCCCCGAATCCTTCATCCTTATGACGTACGTCATTACCCCGGCAGCTTGTCGCCGTCCGGCGGCGGCGTGACCTCGAAGGCATTGGCGATCCCCGACACGAAACCGAAGAAGTTCGCGGCCGCCGTCAGCTCGAGGAGCCACTGCTCGCTGTAGCGCTTCCTGAGAGCATCGAACGTTGCGGGATCAGCCCGGTTCGTGCGCATGAGCTGCCGGACGTAGAGCACGATCTCGCGTTCGTCCGCCGGGAGCTTGCCCGGGTCGCCTTTCGCCCGGATGATGTCGATGACCTCTTCCCGTATGCCGTTCGTGCGCGCCGCAGCGGCCTGCGCCGCCCAGACGTACGCGGCGTTGCGCTCGGCTGCGGCGGTCAGGATGGCGAGGAAGCGCAGGCGCGGCTCGACGATGCAGTCCTCGCGGAAAAACTTGACCACGGGCAGCAGCCGCTCGGCCAGCTTCGGGCTGTGGAGCAGCATGCTGAACGGCCCGCGTATGTGGCCGAACACTTTCACCACGGCGTCGGCGACGGCGTGGTGCTCGGCGGGCAGCTCGGCTTTGGCGGTAATCGGGGTGAGGCGGGGCATCGGGTTCTCCTTGGCGTAGTGAGGTGGCGGCAAATCATGCACGTGATGCTCGGCGCCGGTCAAACCTTGATGGTGCTGCCGTGGGGTCTGAAGCCGTGGGTGGGGATGGGTCAGCAAGCGTCGCACCCACCCCCATCCTGGAGCCCCCTCGCGTGCTGCGCGGCTCTCCCCCTCTGAGAGGGAAGGAGTTTATTTTCGGCGTCAGGAAACGTTACACTGGCCATGTTCGTTCACCTGAATGCGGGAGCAATTTATGGCAGATGCCAGGATCGTGTTTGTCCACGGAGTGTCACAGCGCGTCCTCGACGCGATCACGTCGCTCAATCCAGAGGGCTTCACCACGATGGCAGTCGAGGGCAAGACGACGCCGGAGGAAAAGCAGATCGAGGCGGTCAAGGATGCCGATTTCATCTTGTGGTTCAGCGCGAAGCTCAGCGACCGGGTACTGCGGTCGGCCAAAAAAGCCCGACTGGTGCAGGGCCTCTCGGCGGGCTACGACAGCATCAATCTGAAGCTTCTGCGCGAGCTCAATATACCCTGCGCCAACAACGGCGGCGCGAACTCCTGGGCAGTGGCCGATCACGCCGTGCTGGCGATGCTCGCTCTCTACCGGCGGCTCCTGGCGGCAGACCGCTCGACCCGGGAAGGGCGCTGGAGAGCCGCCATCGACGGCGCCAACACGTTCGAGATGGCGAACAAGGTGGTCGGCATCATGGGGTTCGGCAACATCGGCCAGAAGGTCGCCCGCCGCGTCCAGGCCTTCGATGCGACCGTCCAGTACTACGACAAGTTTCCGCTGCCGCCCGGGCGCGAGCGGGAGCTCAACGTCAAGCGGGTGTCGCTGGAAGATCTGTTCCGCACCTCCGACATCATCTCCTGCCACGCGCCGCTCACCAACGACACGCGCCACGTCGTCAACCGCCAGCGCCTCGCCACCATGAAACCGACGGCGCTGCTCATCAACACCAGCCGCGGCGAGGTAGTGGACGAAATCGCGCTGCACGAGGCGCTGCGGGACAAGCGCATCGCCGGCGCCGACCTCGACGTGTTCGAGCAGGAGCCGGTCGACCCCGGCAATCCGCTGCTCAAGCTGGAGAACGTGGTCGTGTCGCCTCACAGCGCGGGCACGACGTGGGACACGTGGTTCCGCCGGGCGGAGTTCGCCTACGCGAACATGAAGCGCGTGTGGGCAGGCCAGGCGCCGCAGGCGGTCGCGCAGGACTACGACACGTGAGGCGGTAAGTTCAAGAACCAGTTAAGGAGTGTGTTGAGACAAAGTCCGACACACTCCTAGTCCAGCGGGAATCCGTACAGCCGCGCCGCGTTCTCGCACTGCACGCTGCGCCGGGTGGCGGCCGGAAGATGGCCCAGCTCCCGCTGGAGGTATTCCTGCGAATCCGGCCAGATGCCGTCGGGATGCGGGAAGTCCGATCCCCACATGACTCTATCGGCGCCCAGCTCGTCGAGCAGCTTTACCCCCACCGGGTCCGTCTGGTAGGTCGCAAAGCACTGGCGCTTCCAGTACCCGCTCGGCGCCATCGTGAGCGAGAGATCCTTGAACTGGTCCTCCCACTCAGCATCCATGCGCCACAGCACGTACGGAATCCAGCCTATCCCCGACTCCCCCAGCACCAGCCGCATCCGCGGATAGCGCTCGAGCACGCCTCCGAAGATCATCGAGGTGAGGATGTTCGCCATGTTGATCTGGAACGCCGTGATGCTGGCGGCGAACGCGGACCGCGCCACAGCCAGCTCCACCTCCGGGGCGCCGGGCAGGGTCGCGCGTGTGGGGTCCGCCCCTATCATCTGGATCTGGCGGATGTGGTCGGGGGTGTGGCCACCTATCGTGTGAAAGTGCAGCGGCAGCCCCGTATCGCTGATGACCTCCCATAAAGGGCGCCAGTACGGGTCCCAGAGGGGCTTCAGGTCCGCCGCGTTCGCGATGTCGATTCCGCGCAGCACACCGCGTTTTGCGACGCGCTTCACTTCCGCGATCGAGGCTTCGATCGGATTGTTGGGTATCGAGGCGAGCCCGGCGAAGCGCTCGGGACGCTGCGAGCAGAAGTCGGCGAGCCACGCGTTGTAAACGCGCATGACTTCGACGGCCGCATCCGGATCGTTCAACCGGCCGGTGGCGCCGAGTACGCCGTAGAGAACCTCGCCTTGGACACCATCGCGGTCCTGATCCTTGACGCGCAGTTCGGGATCGGTAAGCCGCCGGATGCCGCGATTGCCGTCCTCGTAGAGGCCGGTGGAGGCCATGCGGTCGGACCGGTGGATCTTCCCCGGAGTGTACTTGCGGCCGCCGGAGCCCATGCCGTTCATCACCCCGAGACTGGCGCCGCTCTTCGTAGTCCACCGCTTGCCGCCATCGGGCGCATCTGTGACGTACGGCATCCGGTCCCGCAGCGCCGTCGAGGCATTCGTGGTGAAAAGATCCGGCGGCAGCCAGCAGAGATCGACGTGGCAGTCGGCGGAGATTGCATCGTAGTGCATGGTGGCGTCCTTCCTCGGAGAGTCCGTATCAAAATCGATAAGCGAGGCCCGCAGCCGCATAAAAATTCGTTGCGCGCTCCACGAGCGGACTGTGCCTGGCGTCTCCCTGCAGGCGCCGCGCCTCGAGGTTGCCGACGACGACCCAATCCCGGCTCAGCTCGACCTGGTAGAGCAACCCGACGCTGGCAGCCAGCAATCCGCTTCCCGTATCGAACACCGGCAATCCGGTAACGGCGGACTGCGGCGGGGTGATGCCATACAAGGACCGGGTCGATTTCCCGCTCGCCCAGATCGCCTGGGTAAACACGCCCGCGCCGACACGGCCTTTCTGGAACACCCCTGCGCTGAGGCGGAGATCGGCCTGGGCGCCCCGATCGGCGTCAGTATGCTGGCGGACGCGTGCGAGCAGCGCGATCGGCACCGGGCCGAATTTGTGGTCCCATTCGAGGTGGACTCCGACCGAAGCGCCGCGGTCCACATCCGGGACGCGGCGGATCGTCAGGAAATCCGATTCGCTCGCGTCGCGCCCCGGCTCGTAGGCGACTTGCGCGCCGGCATGGAGCCCCTGCGCCAATGTCACTCGAGCCCCCGCTTCGAGCATCCCCTGGGTCGAGCGCACGAACCAGGGCCGGCCGTAGTAGCGGACGACCGGGACGAGCTCCCACTGTCGAGAATCCGCGCCGTCGTACGCAGGCCGCGTGCGCACGCCCGGGCCCACCATCGACTGTTCGGAGAGCTCTGCGAGCGCAACCAGCGGCACGATCAACCCGGCGGCGAGCGTGGCCATCGCCGACATCGCCACCAACGCGCAACGCATGAAGCCTGATGCCATGGCATTCTCCTTCCAGCCTGAACCGCGGTGACTCCACAGAACAGCGCTGACGAATGACGAAATCATGCACTCGCCGCACGAACCCCGTCAATCGTCAATCCGCTCAAACTCCAGGCGCGGCAGGAGGATTTCCTCTATATTTGACCATCCTCTATCTCCGCCAGATGATCCGACGATGATGCAATGTGCGCAGCGGATTCCGGGATGACGCGCCGCGAGAGGCCCGGATGGAATTCATCAACCTGGACATCTTCCTCGACCCGGCAGTCGGGTGGCCCGCGCTGGTGCAGATCCTGCAGCAGAAAATCGTGTTTTGTCTTTCACGGACCGAGTTCAACGCGGACGGCACGTCGTTCCAGGACCCGGGACTCCTCGCCTGGGCCTTCGCCAACTCGCAGGACGCGTGGCTGTTTCGTTCACCCATTTACGTGGACCGGTGTGACTTCGGGGTCGGCACGCTCGGCTGCGACAACGCGATCGCGCATCGCATCAAGGAGGCGGGTTATCTACCGGTCAACGCGGCGCAGCAGTTCAGGATTTTTCATTACGACCGCGCCCGCGGCAAGACGCTGCAGAACCAGCACGAAATCTTCAGGCAGGAGCGCAAGGACAAGGGCCGCAGCACGTATCCCGAGCGCGAAGGCCAGTACCTCCTTCCCGATGTCGACACGATCAAGAGCGTCGACCAACTCCTCCAGCAATTGAAGGTCAACGATCTGCAGCGCTACTCCGCAATTTGTGACGTGCTCAACAAGTTCGTCAAGCTGCCAACCCCGTGACGCCTGTCCTGGACCGGCGCGCGTCGTTCCCGCTGCTGCCGGTGTCCACGTTGTCGAGCGCGTTGCTGCGGCGCTGCTCTACTCGCCTCCGTTCTCATGTTGAATGACTGGCATCGCGTCCTCCTGGACGGCATGACGAGAAAATCATGCGCTCGCCGCGCAAGAGTGGTCAAGGTTCCCTGCGTCCCACCACCACCGCGGCCCGCTAACCTACGCCTGCCACGCTCCGCGCATCATGGCGATGCCGTGGGCGCCGGCGCCCCACGCCGTTTCCAGGTCCGCGTGCGTGAGGCCGCCCACGGCATAGACCGGGAGGGGATAGTCGCGGATCAACTGCGCGAACTTCTGCCAGCCGAGGGTCGCCGCGCCGGGGTGGCTGGGCGTCGGCAGCACCGGACCCAGTACCACAAAATCGGCGGCCAGGGCCGCGGCGCGATCGAGCTCCCGCGCGTCGTGGCAGGACGCGCCGACCAGGTCGAGCCCGGGACGCGCGTCCAGTTCCATCAACTGCGCGGCGGTGACGTGCACGCCCTCAGGGGGCGGGCCGGTCTCCTCGAACCAGGGCGCGAGCAGGGCGGCGACCTCGGTGCCG
>CAZQJF010000225.1:0-5661 GCA_964593735.1 uncultured Streptomycetaceae bacterium
GCTTCGGTCAGCACTTTCCACCCGAGACGGACGGAGGCGATAATGGTTTTAAGCATGCGTCACCCTCTTGGGACGCCCCATTATGGCCTGCCTTTGTTACGTATACAATTCCCCTTGCGGGGGAGGATTGAGGTGGGGGGTCAGCTTCGCGGGTTGACCTCATCGAAAATGGCCTGCGCCACGGCGTCGGTATCTGCCAACACATCGTTGTTCCAGAATCTCAACACCCGGTAGCCTTGGGATTCCAGCCAACGAGTGCGTTGTTCGTCGGACGGAACCTGATCCGCATGCTGGCCACCATCGACTTCCACGATGACACGGCGCTCGAAGCACACGAAATCCACGATGAATTGGCCGATCGACTGTTGACGGCGAAACTTCACGGACGCGAGTTGACGGCGCTTGAGCTTCTGCCACAGCCGTCGTTCGGCGTCAGTTGGGTTTTTGCGCAACTTCCTTGCGCGCTTAGCGGTCATGTCCCCCCCATCCCAACCTTCCCCCGCAAGGGGGGGAAGGGGATCCTCCTCCCCACCCAGCCTTCCCCCGCAAGGAAGAAGGGACGGCGGTCGTTACGCTCTCCGCGCGGTTCGGCCCGCCGGCGGCGGCTTGCCGGTGATGCCGTCGATCTCCGCCAGTTCCCCGGGGGTCAGCGCCCACTCGATCGCCTGCGCGTTGCGCTCCACCTGTTCGGCCCTGGTCGCTCCGGCAATGACGCTCAACACGACCTGCTGGGCAGCGAGCCAGGAGAGCGCAAGCTCCAGCAGGCTGCGTTCCCGCGCGGAGCAGAACGCTTCCAGCTTTTCGAGCACGCTCCAGTTGGACTCCGTCATGAACAGATCGGAGTAGCTCTTGCCCTTCGTGAGCCGCGCGCCTTCCGGCATCGGAGCGCCCCGCTGGTATTTTCCGGTGAGAAATCCGCTGGCGAGCGGATAGAACGGCAGCAACCCGACTCCGTATTCGCGCATCGCCGGCACGAGCTCCCGCTCCGGGTCGCGGGCGAGCAGGCTGTACTCGATCTCGACCGCAGTAACGGGGCTCAACCCGAAATGACGCGCAATCCAGTGCCGGTCGGCCAGCTCCCAGCCCGCAAGCTGCGAAAACCCGATGTAGCGGATCTTGCCCTGCTTCACGAGATCGTCGAGCGCCCGCATCGTCTCTTCCAGGGGCGTCTTCGGATCCGGGCGGTGCATCTGGTAGAGGTCTATCCAATCGGTCTCCAGGCGCTTCAGGCTGGCCTCGACCGCCGACACGATGTAGGCGCGCGCCCCGCCCTGCTTCGTCCCTGCCTCATCCATGGGATTGCCGAACTTGGATGCCAGGAAGATGTCCTTGCGCCGGCCGCCCAGAAACTTTCCGAGCGCGGTCTCCGAGCCGCCCTTGTTGCCGTAGACATCGGCGGTGTCGAAGAAGGTGATCCCGAGGTCGAGCGCCTTGTGTATGACGTCCTTCGATTCGTCGACGCCCATGCGCAGGCCGAAATTATTGCAACCGAGTCCGAGCGCCGAGACTTGGACACCGGTTGTTCCCAGCGTGCGTAGCTTCATGGCCTATAGCCTTTCGTCACAACATACCCGCCACACCGACGATCATGGTCGCGGAGAAAATCGCGGCCTCGATGTGAGCACTCTTAGGAAAAAGCAATTTAGCCGCAGATACACGCAGATACACGCGGCAAGATCCAGGGCAAGGCAGACCCGATCGGCCACAGATACACACAGATAGACAGGCCTCGGCGCCTTGGCGGTTCAATGCATTTGTTCTTGAACTTATCCGCGTGTATCTGCGTTTATCTGCGGCTCAAATTGCTCTTGATCTTCGGTATTGATCCTGTCCGTATTTTCCGTGTGTTTCCGTGGCTGATTGGATTCTCAGAACCGGTTCACCCGGTACGGCGCCATATCCACCGTCGGCGTGCGTCCGGCGACGAGATCGGCGATAAAACGGCCGGTGGGCGCGCCGCCGCACAAGCCGAGGTGCCCGTGTCCGAATGCGTAATACACGTTGGCGTGCTTTGCCGATGGCCCGATTACCGGCAGTGAGTCGGGCATGGAAGGCCGCCGTCCCATCCAGCGCGTGCTGTCGGACGTCCTGACCTGCGGAAACATGCGCTTCATGTGGGTTTCCAGCACCTCGGCGCGCTCGTAGTTCGGATCGGCGTAGATGCCCGCGAATTCCGCCTGCCCGGCGATCCTCACGCCCATCTCCATCGGCGTCACGAAAACCTTCGCATCCGATACGTGGACCGGCATCGGCAGTTGCAGCGCCGGGTCCGAATACGTCACGTGGTAACCACGCTCGGCCTCGATCGGCACGCGCTCCCCCAGCGCCGCCGCCAGCTCGCCCGAGTGCACGCCGCCGCAAACGACCAGCGTTTCGACCGGCATCCTGGCCGCATCCGTCATGAGCGCCCGCGCGCCGCCGTCCCCGACTTCGATATCGAGCACCTTGCGCTGGAGGATGGTCCCGCCGTCCTTCTGGAACTGCACCGCAAGCGCTTTGACGAGCCGCTCGGGATTGGTGACGTAGCCCTGGTCCGGGACCAGGACGCCACGCTGGTAATTGTGCGCGAGCTGCGGCACCAGCCGCTGGATGCCCGCGGCATCGACCTCCTCCGTCACCGCGCCGCGCTCGCGACGCAGCTGCCACGCGTAGGCGTCGCCGCGGAAGCTTTCTTCCGTTTCGTAAGCCACGAGATAAGGACTGCGGCGGATGAGATCGGCACACCCCGCGTTCCGGACGAGCACGTCGTACGCGCCGAGCGTGTCCTGGATCATGGCCCGCAGGGCGTACGAAGCTTTTTCGACCTGGTTACGGTTCGAGTTCGCGATGAACCGCAGCATCCACGGCAGCGCCTTGGGAAAATACGACCAGCGCACGATCAGGGGGCCCAGCGGATCGGACAGATAGCCCGGGACTTTCCACAATATGCCGGGCATGGACTGCGGCGTGCAGCCGGTGGGGTTGAGCATGCCGGCATTGCCGAACGAGCAATACTCTCCCGGCGGGTGCATGGTGACGACCGTAACGTCGTGCCCATCGCGCCGCAGGTAGGACGCGGTGGCCATGCCGACGATGCCGGCGCCGATCAATGTGATCTTCTTGCTCAAGGGTGGCTCGTGGCTCGTGGCTCGTTACTCGTTTTCCTGCGATTCTGGCACAATCATCACCAATCTCAAATGCGCACAGCGTTGCGCGGGAAAGAGCGAGCGCCCCGCAGTAAACCCGGGACGAGTAACGAGCCACGAGAAACGAGCCACTCCTTGTCAACATATGACGCCATCGTGATCGGCGGCGGCCTCGTCGGCGGCTCGATCGGCTTCGGGCTCGCGCGGCGCGGCCTCAAGGTCGCGCTACTCGACGAAGGCGACACGGCCTTGCGCGCCGCGCGCGGCAACTTCGGCCTGGTGTGGGTGCAGAGCAAAGGCGTGGGCGTGCCCGAGTACCAGCGCTGGTCGCGCCTTTCGTCCGAGTTATGGACCGCTTTTGCCGCCGAGCTGAAGGACACGACCGGCTCCGATGTCTCCCACGA
The DNA here is from genome assembly GCA_964593735.1 of uncultured Streptomycetaceae bacterium. Classification (GTDB taxonomy): domain Bacteria; phylum Pseudomonadota; class Gammaproteobacteria; order Burkholderiales; family SG8-41; genus SG8-41. The sequence continues at coordinate 3,530 of CAZQJF010000225.1, forward strand.
GCGCCGCGGCGGCGTCATCATCTGCCTTTCCGACCAGGAAATGGACAACCGCCGCAAGCTGCTCGAGCAGATGCATCTCGAGCAGGGCGAGACCGGCTTCGAATACGAGATCCTGGATCGCGCGGAGTTGAAGCGGCGCATTCCTGCGGTAGGGCCGGAGGCCGTGGGCGCGTCCTACACGCGCTACGACGGCGCCGCCCATCCGCTCAACCTGCTGCAGGGATTGCACGCGGGGATACTCAAGCTCGGCGGGAAATACGCGCCGCATTCACGCGTGACGGCCATTAATGCCCGGCCCGGCGAATTCAAGGTCGAAGCGGGCGGCAACACGTATTTCGCACCCAGGCTCGTGCTTGCCGCCGGCCTGGGCAACCGGGATCTCGCGCCGCTCGTAGCGCTGGCCGCGCCCGTGCGCCCGGTGCGCGGGCATATCGTCGTCACCGAGCGCGTGGCGCCGGTCATCCCTCTCACCCAGACCATCCGCCAGATGCCCGAAGGCGGCCTGTTGCTGGGGGACTCGATCGAGGAGGCCGGGTACGACGATATGGTTGCGGCCAGGCCCGTGCGCGACATTACCGCGCGCGCGGTTCGCACCTTTCCCTTTCTGCGTGATGTAAACGTCGTGCGCACGTGGGCGGCGCTGCGCGTGATGACCCCCGACGGGCTGCCGATCTACGAACAATCGCGGGAATTTCCCGGAGCGTTCGTCGCGACCTGCCACAGCGGCGTCACCCTCGCGGCGGCCCACGCCGGGCGCTACGCGCAGCACGTGCTCGACGGCGCGTTGCCCGCCGAACTGGCGCGGTTTTCCGGGACCCGGTTCAATGTTCCGAAAGCTGCCTGAGCCCCCGGCCGCCACCGTGACGGTGACGGTGACCATGGATGGGCTCCCGCTTCGCGTGCCCGCCACCTTCACCGCGGCGGCCGCGGTATTGCTGCATGGCGGGACCAGCCGCACGACGCCGGTGTCGGGCAGCGCGCGAGCCCCCTACTGCATGATGGGCGTGTGCTTCGACTGCCTCATGGAGATCGACGGCGTGCCCAACCGCCAGGCATGCCTCGTACCGGTCGCCGAGGGGATGCGCATCAACCGCCAGCACGGCGCGCGCAGGGCGGACGAGTGAACGGGGACACCGGCGCCGCTTGCGATCTCGCGATAGTCGGTGCGGGGCCGGCGGGACTCGCCGCCGCCGTAACCGCGACCGGGCTGGGCCTGCGGACGGTCGTATTCGACGAGCAGGCCGAGCCCGGCGGCCAGATCTACCGCAGCGTCGAGCGCGTCGCCTCCACGCGCGCCGCGCATCTGCCGCTGCTTGGCGACGACTACGCCGCGGGGCTCGAACTCGTGCGACGCTTCCGCGCGTCGGGTGTCGACTATCGTCCGCAGACGGCGGTGTGGCAGATAGACGGCGACCTGGGTGTGCGCTATCGCGATGCTGCCGGCGTGCACGCCCTTCAATCACGACAGGTACTCATTGCGACCGGCGCCCTGGAGCGCCCGATGCCGCTGCCCGGCTGGACGCTGCCGGGCGTCATGAGCTGCGGCGCCGCGCAAACGCTGCTCAAGTCCGCCGCCATGGTTCCAGCGGGCAAGGTCGTGATCGCAGGAAGCGGGCCCCTGCTCTACCTGATCGCGTCGCAACTCGTGCGCGCGGGAACAAAACCCGCGGCGGTCCTGGAAGCACCGACCCGGCGCGGCGCCGCGCTGTGGCACGCGCCGCGGTTCGCGCTCGCACCCGGCTATCTCTCGAAAGGGCTCTCGATGATGGGAGCGTTGCGCTCGGCGCGCGTACCCGTCCGGCGCGGCGTGCGCGGCGTGCGCATCATGGGCAACGACCGCGCGGAGGGCGTCGAGTACTCGTGGCGCGGCGCGCGCTACGCCGAGCAGGCCGACCTCGTGCTCCTGCACCAGGGCGTGGTGCCGAACGTGAATCTCGCGTTGTCGTTGCGCTGCGAGCACGTATGGGACGATCGCGCCCGCTGCTTCCGGCCGCGGCTCGATGCCTGGGGCGCAAGCTCGGTGCCCGGCGTGATGATCGCCGGCGACGGCGGCGGCATTGTGGGCGCGAAGGCCTCGGAGCTGAGCGGCTCGCTCGCGGCGCTGGCCGCTGCTCACACGGCTGGACGCATTT
>CAZQJF010000226.1:0-5646 GCA_964593735.1 uncultured Streptomycetaceae bacterium
GAGCTGGAACGATGCGATGACGACGTTGTCGGGCGAATTGTTCGTCGCCACCAGGCCTACGGTGATGCTTGTCGTGTTGGCCGGGTAGACGCAGTCGGTCTGCACGCCAGCCGTCGTCGTATTACAGTCGGCGGTGATGTCGAACGGCGTCCCGCCGATCGCTTCAGCGTAGTCCGATGGGACAGCACGGGGGATGATGATCGAGAGGGCGAGCAGCGCCCCAAGCGTGAGCGTCCCGATCCAGTAGCGATGTGACCTCAAGTTTCCTACCTCCAACCGTTGCCGAGCCGCCCTCGCACTTTGGTCGCATCCCTGCTCTTCCCTCTACTTACAGATCAGCGAGGCAAATGCCTCGCTGATCCTTCAACGCTCTTTGTTCATCCGGGTTACAGTTATTTGTTTACCGTTGGATACACCATTCGTCCATAACCGCCGCCGCCAACTGAATGTCGGCGACGTTGATCTGCCCGTTCAGGTTCACATCCCGGACCGGCACGTAGCCACCGGTGGGCGGCGGTCCTGCCATTCCGCCCTGAACCTGCGCGATGAGGAACAGGTCAACGACATTGATCCTGGTGTCCCCCGTCGCGTCAGGACAAACGATAACACGCACGGCGCCGTTGAGAAGGTCCGCGGAGATGGTCAATCCGTCAATTCGCAGAACTTTTGTGTCCGGTGTCAACAAGCGGGTGGTGAAGACTCCCGTACTCGTCGATGACGCCGTCAGCGCGATGTTCGCGAGGTTGCCGCCGCCCGTGGGGCCCGACGGGACATCGTCGAGCGTGATACAGTGCAGTTCCGCCCAGTTCGCACCGTACTGGCCGCCAACCGGGCACGTGACCGGCCTGTTTGTGCTGCCCAGCCAGCCGCCGTCGGTGATGCCGCCGAGCGTGTAGGTGGTGGTAGCGTCGGGCAACAACGCGGGAAACGGGTGCCATGCCGGCGAGACCGTCAGCGTGTTGACCGTGTTGCTGACGACAACGCGCGACTGGATATTGCCATCGTTGCCGTAGTAGCCGGCGCCGCCTGTGAACGTAACGCGCGAACCCTTCCACTCATTGAGCTTCCACGTTTTCGTCGTGTCCCTGAACGTGGTCGACGAGTTGGCGCCGGCGCTCGTGCCGGTGGTAGAGCGGACGCTCAACAGCGCCGGGTTGTACTCGAACTTCACCCCGTATGCACCCAGCCTGCAATAGCTGCTCGTGGGCGTCGTGCAGGTCGTGAACTTGACGGGCAGATTGAATCGGTGCCCCTGGATTACGATTTTCGAACTCGGACTCTGCTGGACAGTGCCGTGGTGCGTCGCATCCGCCGTGGGCGTGCGCTCCGTATCGAGCGTCAGTGTGACGGCGAACGCGCACGCGGCGGCCGCGATCAGCAGGCCGCGAAAGGGCAGTGTGGAAAGGTAGCGTTGCAGTATCAACTTTTTCCTCCTGTGAAGGACATCGTTGTCTCCCCCAACGGTGGCTTCGTTTGCGGGGCTTCCGCCCGGGCTGGATCCTTCCGTACCCGCTCCTTTCCTGTTCTGCGCCCCCCAGCGTCCCTTCTTCTCCGTACGCGCACTCCCCCGCGCTTACACGATGCGCCGATGGCGGTGCCACAGCCCGCCGCCGATCGCGAGCAGGCCGATCACTGCCAGGCCGGCGACCGTGCGCTCCGGCCAGGGATCCGGCTCCTGCTGCGGACCGTAGCCGGCGATCGGTGCGCCATCGGGGCCGATCGTCCCGGCGGCTCCGTTGCTGCCGCTTGCGCCGCTACCCGGCCTGCCGCTGTCCCCGGCGCCAGCGACGTTGCCACTGCCGCTCGCGCCTGTCGTGCCGGAAGCCGCCGCGCCGCCGCTGGTAAGGCTAGACGCCGGACGTTCGCGGATCTGGCCCGCGGCCGTGAGCGTCGCCCGTGCGTTTGGCGTCGCCTGCGGCACTACCTTCGTCGGCGTTGCCGGCACCGCGCTCGGCGTCGGAGCGTTCGGGTCGAAGATGTTCACGACCGCACTTTGGGCGTCCATCTCGATGCCGATCGGCTCGCACAGACGGCCTGCAACGCACACTTCGACCTTGCCCAACCCTGTCTTTCCAAAACTGGGATCATAGTCGAGGCGCGCACCCTCTTCCGTCGGGGGCGGGTCGTAGAGACCAGCGGGGTAAATTTCGTACGAGGCACCGAGCCCCACCAGGTCGATGTGTGCTAGACCGAGTGCTTTCGGGCGAAAGGTTACGGTGGCAAGCACGCCGCTGCCGCTTGACCCTGCGGCACCCACGCCATCGGTGACGAGACCGAACGTATTACACCCCTGCCTCAATGCGCCTTGCCTGTTCGCGATTTCGACGACGGTTTCTCCATTGGGCCCACCGGAAGGGCCTTGGCATGCCCGAGTGCGGCCGGTGCTGGTCAGGAACGGGCCTGTGCTCGTCCCAACGTACTCCAGAAGGTCATTGTCGAACCGAATTGTAAACGCCGTACTCCCAAGGTTGTTAACGTCTCGTGCTTCTATCGTCACGTTGAATGTCTGGCCGTTGTCTGGGATGTTCTGCGAAACGGGGCTCACGCGCATTTCCGCCGTACCCGCGCCCGCCGCCGGCAACGTGTTGCTGGCCACCAGCCCCACACCCGCCACGGCAAGCATCACACCACCACCCAGCGCTGCTCCACGCCACTTACCCATGTGTTAGTTCACTCCTGAACGATGCTTCTTCGGCTGCCTGCATACGGGGGTCGGGGGATCCGGCCGGGGTCTGGGGTGTCCCCAGATTAGGTGCTGGATCCTGTGCCGGCATACTTTCCAAACGCGCTCCTCCCACTCTTCTTGCACTGCTTGACGTTCGCCTTGCGGCGTTGCGAGAGGGGAAGCACACGCAGGTTGCGCGTGCTTCCCCATCTCACTCTTCACCAGCGTTCACCACTGGCTCGTTCCGAAAGTCCCTTTAGAAGGGGACCGGCGGCGCGAGCGGCGGCTGCGGCTGGATCGGGTTCTGGCAGTTCGAACCATCGCGACCGAAGACCTTCTGGAGGTCCTTGATGTCGATGTCGAGGTCCCCGAGAGCCGGCTCCAGGTCGAAGAACCGGTTGAACAGCAGGCTGCCGAACTCGGATGCGAAGCGGAAGGCGATGAGCTGCTGGTCCTGCACGTCAACGTCGCAGTCCAGGTCCAGGTCGCCTTCCAGCATGCGGACGGTAATGGCAAGGTTGCCACAGACCGGCAGCAGACCACCATTGACAGAACCGGTGACCGGGTGACCGAAGATGTCGGCCAGCTCACAGTTGTTGTCCTTGATGATGGTCACGACACCGTTGTCGTTCCCAGGGATCAGGTCCGACTTGAGGTCCTCGTGCGGGATCAGGTTGAGCCGCGCGATGTCCATGTCGCCGGTCGGGCCCGCGGCCGCGCCGCCAGTTACACAACCGAAGCGAACGAAGTTCTCGGTCGTGATGCTGAAGGAGCAGTTGGCCGGAGCGCGCGCCGCACCCTCGCCGTCGAGGACGCCATCAGCGCCACCCGGGTAGGGAGAGATCGAACCCAGGGGAGCAAACACTACGTCGCTCGGGTTGACCGACGCAATAACGAAGTTGTCGTACTCGACCGTGAATTCGTACGCACCGAGACCATCGGGCACAGTGTTGACGTCGAAGTCGCCGGTGTTCACGTTGAACGCGTACTCGAAGACGATCAGGTTACCTTCGCCAGGGCCCGCGCACGGGCCGGTGACGCAGATCCAGAGGTTGGCGGCCGGGATGTTGAGATCCACGTTGTTGCCGTTACCTTCGGGAATCTTCACCAGCACCGCACCGGCCGGCGTGTTGGTCGCCGTCGGCGGGATCGGCGTGTTCGTCGCCGTCGGCGGAATCGGCGTGTTCGTTGCCGTCGGTGCACCGGTCATGTTGATGGTGGCCGGGAAGCACTGCTGGTCATCGCCACCGCCCTCGGCGCCGTCGCTGCCGAAGCAGTTGACCAGGTCGATGCCCGAGTTGTCCGCGACGAGGGAGTTACCCCAGGTCAGGACGCTGGGGCCGACCGAAGCGACGATCTTGTCGTAGGTCACGTCCGCCAGGATGACGTCGGTGAACTGCGGGAACGTCGGGCCCGTGCCCGCTGTCACGAGGCACTGCAGATGCGACATCTGGGCAGGGATAATTTCCGTGCCCTCGTCGTTGTCGGCCGCAGTGAAGGCGCAGTTCCACGTTTCCGGTCCTGCATCGAGAAGTGCATCATTGAAGTCCGGGTTCGAGTTGAACCCTGTGCCGTCAATGACTGCCGGAGCGGTGAAGTGGGTGCCGGGGTTGCGGACGCGGTTCGTGAACGAAGCGATGTCCGGCGCCAGTGAGTTGTCAGCGAACACGGTGTCCACGAGGAAACTGCCCGCGCTGTTGACCTGGCTGCAGGTGTCCTGCACGCCGATCGTCGTGGTGTCACAGTCAATCGCCAGGTGACCGGCGACGGCAGGCGTGCCAGCGTTGTGGTAAATGCCCGCGAAGGCGGTGTAGTTGGCGCGGCCGTAAGGCAGGCCGACGACAGCTACGAGAACGCCGATCGCGGTCCCGAGAGCGGCCAAAAGGCCGATCATGGCATGGGGCTTCTTCAAAACTAAAACCTCCTACGGTGTAGGGCTGTGGGTTCAGAGCACGAACCCTCTTTTTCTGTGTGCGATCGACTGGTTTGCCTGCGTTCACCTCCTTTTGGTCCATCTCCGGATCTGCCCGGAGAAGCAGCCACACCGCCTTGCTTGCTCCCTTCGCATCTCGCCCGCCGACTTGGTGACCAGGACGGTCACCGTGGCGAGCGCGAGTGATGCCTTACCTTGCCGGCCGCACTTCAAACGCGCCGTCGCCCACCGGCGTCAGCGCGAAGCGGCCTCGCAGGACGCGCTCGTCCTGCGTGATATAGAACGGCGACTCGCCGACGTTTGCATCGGCCAGCGCCAGCAGAAACGCGTCGTCAACCGTCCAGCTATTGACAAGCCGCACATCGCGCCGTGTCCGTTCGACCTGCTGCAGATACGCGAGCGGCGCCACATCTACGAACGGCCCGTAGACAATCGCGTCCGGTCCGACGCGCGCCAGCAAGGCTTCGGCATCAGCCCGCACGGCCCGTTCGCCGTGCAACGTCACCAGCGGCCAGTTCACTGCCAGCGCCAGAGCCGGCAGCGCCAGCGCCGCGCCGGCGACGAGCGCGCTGCCCTGCCACGCCGGCGCCGAAGCGACGGCCACATCGAGCGCCCAGTCGATGCCGATCACGCTGAACAGCGCCCAGGCGACGTACGACGGCAAGAACATGAACTCCTTGTCCAGCGCGCCGTATCCGATGAAGAACACCGTCACGGGCAGCGCGGTGCCGCCGATCAGCAGCAGCAACCCGCGGTCGGCGCGCCACGCCCGCACGATGCCGGCGATACCGAGCGGCAGCCCGATCACCAGAAACGCACCTGCCAGCGACGCCACGAACGTCCCCGTCTCGCCCAGCATGCCGGCCGGGCCAAAGGCGAACGCCTCGCTCCGAAACGCTGCCGCGGTGATGTGATCCCAGAATCCCGTCCACGTCGCCAGATCGGCGACACGGAGCGTGCCATCGAGCGCGTAATCGCCGAAACCGAACGCCCCGCCCGCGGCCGAGCGCAACGGCAAGTACAGGTACAACGACGCGCCCGCGGTGAC
>CAZQJF010000227.1:0-3646 GCA_964593735.1 uncultured Streptomycetaceae bacterium
AGCGTCGCGTTCGCAATGCGAAGGTCGGGAGTTCGATCCTCCTCGTCTCCACCAAATTATCAATGGGTCAGCGGTCAGTGACCGCTCTCCCATCCTTGAGGCCGCCGCAACGCTGAAGCTTTCGATTCCGAACGAGCTTCTGGTGCGCGCCGATCGGGTGATTTAGTAAGCTGGCGACGCGCTTGTTACGCCGACTCGCTCCACCAACGTCGAATGGCAGGAAATCAGGTCGGGGAATCAAGTTACCCTACTGGTGTTCTTGCTGGAGATACCTTCGGACGTCTCCGGCGCGTCCGCCGACGTGCTTGATTGCGTCGTAGACCAGGGTCGGGTTGACCTTGAGCAGTGCGGCAGCTTCCCTGAGTTGCTCCACATCCGTCGGGTCGATGTCTTGTTCATCGAACGAGGCCCAGTGAGCAATGCAGTTGGTAAGTGAGCGGTGGTAGCGTGAGAAGGGCATGAAAAGAAGACATCCCCGCCAGGCATCGGTTCCACCGCCCCGCTCCATGGCAAAATAGCGCCTTGACTGCGGGAACCGCGAGGCGACGGACGCCATGTTCAGCAAGCTGATGCCCCGCGAGGGCAAATTCTTCGATCTGTTCAACGCGCACGCGGCGCAGATCGTCGAGGGCAGCCGCGCGCTCGCGCAGCTCATGGCCCATCCCGAGGCGCCCGAGACCCATGCGCAGCGCATAGACGCCGCCGAGCACAACGCCGACAAGATCACCCACGAGACGATTGCCCTCCTGCACAAGACTTTCATCACGCCGATCGACCGCGATCAGATCCATCAGCTCATCAACAACATGGATGACGTGCTCGACCTGATCCAGGACCTGGCCGAATCCATGGTCCTGTACGACATCCGGCGCACTACCCCGGAGGCGCAGCAGATGGCGCAGATCTGCCAGATGGCGTGCGACCGCGTAAAGGCGGCCGTCGCGCTGCTCGCCGACCTGCGCGATGCGGAGGCCATATTGAAGACCTGCGAGGAAATCGATCGCCTCGAATCGGACGCCGACCGCGTCCTGCGCTCAGCGATGTCGCGGCTGTTTCGCGAGGAATCCGACGTCAAGCAGCTGATCAAGCTGCGCTCGATCTACGAGCTGCTCGAGTTGATCACCGACCGCTGCGAGGATGTGGCGAACATCGTCGAAGGCATAGTGCTGGAACACTCATGACTGTCTGCCGGCTTTATCGCCCGACAGACAGTCATCAGGAAAGAGCGCAGAGAGCCCGGGATGAGGAGGAACCAGAGCGCTTCTCCTCGCACACCATGGAAAACGGCAGTGGCGGATTCTCGCGCCGTTCCAAACCAGTTCCGATGAACGCTGGCGAGCGGGTTTTCGTAAGGAGTTTGTCGGACTAGGGCCGACAAAGTCCTCCGTGGAACCCGTCCAGATCAGTCTCACCGTGGTGATCTTGCTGGTGCTGGTCGCGCTCGCGTTCGATTTCATGAACGGCTTCCACGATGCGGCGAATTCCATCGCGACCGTCGTCTCGACGCGGGTGCTCAAGCCGCACCAGGCGGTCCTGCTCGCCACGTTCTTCAATTTCGCGGCGCTGTTCGTTTTCCAGCTCAAGGTTGCCGCCACGGTGGGCAAGGGCATCGTCGATCCCACCGTCGTGGATCACTATGTCGTGTTCGGCGCGCTCGTCGGGGCGATCGCCTGGAACGTGATCACGTGGTGGTACGGCATCCCGTCGTCTTCCTCTCACGCGCTGATCGGCGGGCTCGTCGGCGCGGCCGTCGCCAAGGCGGGCACGGGGTTTCTTATCCCTGCAGGGCTGGTGAAGACGGTGGTGTTCATCTTCCTTGCGCCGTTGCTCGGAATGCTCATGGGTGCGCTGCTGATGCTGATGGTGGCGTGGATTTTCGTGCGCACGACCCCGGCGCGGGTGGACCGATGGTTTCGCCGTCTGCAGTTGGTCTCCGCGTCGCTCTACTCGCTCGGCCATGGGGGCAACGACGCGCAGAAGACCGCGGGCATCATCTGGGTCCTGCTGATCGGTACCGGGTATCTCGGCGCCGAGGACGCGCTGCCGCTGTGGGTGGTAACTTCCTGTTATGTCATGATCGCGCTCGGCACCGCGTTCGGTGGCTGGCGGATCGTCAAGACCATGGGGCAGAAAATCACCAAACTGAGACCTGTGGGCGGCTGCTGCGCCGAAACCGGCGGCGCCATCATGCTGTTTCTCGCCACCGGTCTCGGCATCCCGGTTTCGACCACGCATACGATTGCCGGCGCAATCGTCGGGGTCGGCTCGACGCAATCGGTTTCGGCGGTGCGCTGGGGCATCGCCGGCAATATCGTGCTCGCGTGGGTGCTGACGATCCCCTGCACCGCGTTCATTGCCGCGATTGCCTGGTGGCTCGGCACACATCTCCTGTGAGGAGTTCATGAGCGGGACGACAGCTACGGTCGCTGCCGGCGATGGGATGACGGCGGGCGCGAGCACCGAGCAGCGGGCTGCCGAGCTAGGACTTTTCACCACAGAGGCACGGAGGAAGAAGAGAAAGTCAGTAGTTAACCGCCAAGACGCCAAGGCCGCCGAGAGAGCTAAATCGAATCAACCACAGAGGCGCAGAGAAAGAAAGAGAAAGACTTTCGACCAAAAAGTGAATTCAACTGTCTGCCTTCCATTGGCTGGTTCCTCTCTCTCCCTCTTCCTCTGTGTCTCTGTGGTCAATTTGTTTTTCGCCCTGGCTGTTCAATTCGGAAACTCGCGCGTCTCCCGCGCCGCGGGCGGTCATCCTTCATCCCTCATCCTTCATCCTTCGTAAGACGGCGGCATTGCCACCGTCTTACGCGACGCGCATCGGCAACAGCACCATCTGCCGCCCCTTGAGGTGCAGTCGCCCCTGGAGCTCCTGCGGGGTGCGGTTGTGCAGCCAGCGCGTGAGGACCGTGGCGCGCTCGAAGATGAGCCTCGAGGCGAAGAACACCGAATTCGGGTACTTCGCCATCACCTGGTCGGTGAGTTTCATGAACTCCTCCGTGGGCTCGGTGCCGAAGCCGGTGTAGTACTCTGCGGCAAGCCCGTGCGCGTGGCAATAGCGCACGAAGTAGCGCAGCGAGTTTTCTATTGTATAGCGCAGCGTGCGCAATGCCCCTTCTCCGCCGTAGCTCTGGGCGTCGACTTCGCCGACACTGACGAAGACGAAGTTCTTGAAGTGCCCCGGGAACATGCGCAGCACCGACAGCAGGGCGTGCAGGCCGACGCCGCGATGTTTGCCCACGAAGATGACAGCCGTCGCCGCCGGCGGATCGGGCGCGGGCGCGGGGCGGCTGTCGTCCCAGGGAACCTTGACTTCGAGCTGCTGGTCCACCTTGCGCAGCAGCGCCCGCGTGGCGTCGTAGTGGCGGCGGATCGCCACGCATATCCCGATCACCACGCCGGTGATGAGGATCGTGACCCAGCCGCCGTCGGTAAACTTTTCCACGATCAGTACCACGAGTATCGACCCGGTGACGAGCAGTCCCAGGGCCGAAAGCGCCAGGCGCCGCAGCCAGCGGCGATCGTCCCGGCGCTTGCGCCACCACAGGATCGTCAGGCCCGCGAGCGAGATGGAGAAGGTGAGAAACACGTTGATCGAGTAGAGAACCACGAGCAGCGTCACGCTGCCCTGGCTCCAGACCAGCAC
>CAZQJF010000227.1:3746-5628 GCA_964593735.1 uncultured Streptomycetaceae bacterium
TACAGCAGCATGATCCCGCCGGCCGTAAACGCGAGTGAAGTCGCCATGTAGAGCATCGTCAACTTGCCGGTGGTGACGCGCGGCTCGGCGAGCGTGTTGACGTTGTTCGATACCGCCTCCAGCCCGGTGTAGGTGCCGCCGCCCTGTGAATAAGCGAGCATCATGATGCCCACCACCGTGAGCCAGCCGGTAGTGCGCGCCATCTCGGCCGTTTCCGCGAGCGTTGCGGGCACAAGCTCCGGCAGGCGCTCGGCGTGCGCGTAGACCCCGTAGCCGATCAGCAAGACGTGTATGACGACGAAGGCGACGAAGATCGGCAGCAGCACCTTGATCGCTTCCTTCATCCCGCGCAGGTTCAGCACCACCAGCACCGCGATGAGGGCCACGCCGAAAGGGATCTTCCAGTCGTGCAAATTTGTCGGGAGCAGGCTGAACACGGCATCTGCGCCCGCCGCGATCGAGATCGCGATCGTCAGCACGTAATCCACGATCAACGCCGCGCCGGACACGAGCCCCGCGTGACGCCCGATCAACTGTGTCGCCACCTTGTAGCCGCCGCCGCCGTTCGGAAACAGCTCGATCACCTGGTTATAGGCGAGCGAAATGATGAACACGGTCACCGCGATGGCGATCGCCAGATAGAGCCCGAAGTGGGTGTTGGTGCCGAGGGCAAGATAGGCCTCCTCGGGGCCATAAGCCGACGACGACAGGCCGTCCGCGCCGAGTCCCACCCAGGCGAAAAAAGCGATGAGCGCGATGTTGTGCCGGGTTTGCGGATCGAGGGGATCGCGCGGCTTGCCGATCAGCGCTTCGCGCAGTCGCGTCAGGCTCGCCATGCGTCCGGGAAATTCGTCAAGGCGGGGAAAGAAGGGGCGGCGGAAAGATTGAAATCCTGATGGTCGCGCTTCATCATAGCGCACTCGGACGCAACCCACAAAACAGCGGAGAACGTTTCATGGCCAGGCAGATCATTGATACCGAAGCGGCGCCGAAAGCGATCGGCACCTATTCCCAGGCGGTGCGCTGCGGCAACACCGTGTATCTCTCCGGCCAGATCGGGCTCGATCCCGCGTCGATGGAGCTGGTGGCCGGCATCGGGCCGCAGATACAGCGCGTGTTCGAGAACCTGCAGGCGGTTGCCACGGCCGCGGGCGGCGGTCTCGGCGACATCGTAAAGGTGAACGTGTACCTCACCGATCTCAACAATTTCGCCCGATTCAACGAGATCATGGCGACTTTTTTTTCCGCGCCGTATCCGGCGCGCGCGGCCGTCGGCGTGGCGAGCCTGCCGCGCGGGGCGCTGGTCGAGGCGGACGCGGTGATGCATATCGAGTGAGGAGTGAGGCGTGAGGCGTGAGGCGAAAAACGTAACGCTCAAGAGAGAGGAGCTTCGAGATGCCCTTCTGCAGAAGGGCATGAGATGAAGGTGGGGGCCCCTCTTCCGCCCCTCGTCGCGCCCCCTCACCCCTCGCTGTCGGGATTGAGCAATGCGATCCTGACGCGCCTCGGCAAGCTCGGGATCGCCACGCAGTTCGATCTCGTCCTGCACCTGCCGCTGCGCTACGACGACGAAACCACGCTCCACGCCATCAATGCGGCGCCGCCGCGGATGCCCGTGCTGGTCGAAGGCAGCGTGGTCGAGACGGACATCAAGTACCGTCCCCGGCGCCAGCTGGTGTGCCGCATCGAGGACGGCACGGGGGTGCTGACACTGCGCTTTCTCAACTTCTATGCGAGCCAGTTGAAACAGCTCGCCGCCGGAACCCGCCTGCGCGCGTTCGGCGAAATCCGCGCCGGGTTCCTCGGACCGGAAATGGTCCATCCCCGGTACCGTGTGCTGCACGGCATCCTGCCCGTGCCGCGCGCGCTGACGCCGGTCTAC
>CAZQJF010000228.1:0-5617 GCA_964593735.1 uncultured Streptomycetaceae bacterium
TTTTTCCTACCGCCCCGGCACGCCGGGGATATTCAACCGCGTGCGCACCACGGAGCCGATGTTGGTGATGTACAGCGAGCGCCAGTCGTCGTCGCCCCAGGCGATATTGGTCGGATGGTGGCCCGGCGTCCTGATCCGGGCGAGCACTTTGCCCGAGGGGTCATGCACGAAGATGCCGCCCGTGGCGGTGCAATAAACGTTGCCTTCGCTGTCGCACTTGATGCCGTCCGGCACGCCGCGCTCGGGACCGCCGTACTGATGGAACAGGCGCCCCTTTCCTACGGTCCCGCCCGGTTTCACGTCGTAGACGCGAATCAGCCGCTCGCGGCTGCAGTTGATGTACAGCAGCTTTTCGTCCGGGGAGAAACACAGACCGTTGGGATAGACGAATTCGTCGGTGACGAGCGTCATCTTCTTGCCGTCCGGGGAGATCCGGAATACGGGCTGCTTGTCGTTGTACCGCTGCATGTCTTCACCGACCATGCCAACGTTGAGCAATCCGCCCACCGGATCGGTGAACCAGATCGCGCCGTCGGTGCTTACGACGATGTCGTTCGGACTGCTCAATTTCTTGCCCTCCCAGCGATCGGCCAGGGTCGTGCGCGAACCGTCCTTCTCGATGCGGAACACCGTGCGCCCGCCCCATCCCGCGACGACCACCCGGTACTCGAGATCGAGCGCCAGGCCGTCGGCCTTGACGGACGGCAGCATCACGGCTTCCAGTCCGCCCTTGGGCTTCCATTTCCAGATTGCGTCGCCGATGATGTCGGTGAAGTACAACTGCTTCCCGCGAGCGTCCCACACGGGCCCTTCGCCGAAGATGATGTCCCGGGCGATGATGTCGAGCGGCGGATTCTTGCCGACTATGCGTTCCCCACCCGGCGCGAGCATGTCGACTTCGATTTTCAGGTCATCCAGCGATCCGTGCATCGGCAACCCCTTTCAAGAAAACGCATTATCAGCCACGGAAACACACGGAAATCACGGAAGTTGCATCAATGAAAAGGCGGTATTTCCGGGTCACAAAATCGATTGCTTGCGCGCCGCGCGTAACTCGAAGCCACGGGAAGCGGGCGCGAATATTTTTTTGATTCTACAGCCGCCGCAGCGTGATGACTCGTTCAGTCCATATTATGATGGAAGCGGGACGCTGCACCGCATCTTTCCCGGAGGGCGTATCCCCTCGTTTTGTTGCGCACTCTAATCCAGTGCCGCCTGGCCCGGGACCTCGATCTCCGCGATGGTCAGCGCCTCGCCCGGGCGTATCAAACGCACGCTGTATGCGCTTTCCGACTGCTCGAAAGTGCCGAACTTCGTGTAAATCCGCAGTTGGCCATGCGTCGGTCCCGCGCCGACCACCTGCTGGCGATGGCTCGCGAACCGTGCCGTGATGCGGTACTTCCCCGGCCTGGCCATGCGCAGCGAGTATTCCTCGGGTCCATAGCCGCCGGAGAAGTTCAGCGACATGCGTCCACCCTGGTAGGCAGGCTGCCCCCCCGGGATGCTCCGCTCCCCGTTCGGATCGACCACCCACAAGTCCACGTCGGTATTGTCGGCGTCCCACGTCAGTACGACTCTCAGGTCGAGCGGCAGGTTGCGCAGCAGCCGCGGATCGATCCGGCTGACATCGACGCCGCCGGCCGCAGACGCGACGACGGCGTTGAGATCGGCGAGCGCGATCAGCTCGATCTGCGGAAAGCGATTGTGCCACGGGCGCACAACGACCTCGTATAGCGTATCGATGGCGCGCTGCCGCTCGCCGGCCGCGGCGTAAGCCAGGCCGAGATCGCGGAACGATTGCGGTTCTTCCGGGCCGATTTCGAGCACCTTCCTGTACACTGCGACCGCGAGTTTCGCCTCGCCCGCCTGCATCAGGCGCTGGCCGAGCGTGCGCAGCGTGTGCCGGTTTTCCAGATCGATCTCCGCGAGATTCGAGAGCACGCGCAGCGCGAGCTGCCTCTGGCCCTTCGCCGCGAGTGCGTCGGCGGCATCGACAAAGAACGCCGGCGTCGTGGCGTAGCCGGGACGCTCGTCGAGATAGATGCGGTACGCTTGCGCCGGTTCCGCGCTGCGCAGGCGGGCGACGTACGGCGCATCCGGGGTCCACGGCCGCGGCTGCACGCTGATCGCCGGGTCGGCCGCGTGGGAGGCGATCGAGTCGGCATCGCGCAGGGATCTTGCCTTTTCAGCGGGCTTTTGCGCGGCTGGTCGCGCGAGGAACTTCGCCGGCGGCACGACTTTCGGTTGCGACTCGGTCCTCGGCGATGACGGCGCAAGAGCGCGCGCGGCATCCCCCTCTCCACCCCGTATCCCGATCCTGCCGTCATCTGCACGCGGGACGGAGCGTTCTTCCACCGGCGCCGGCAGCCTGCCTTTCGGAAACTCGCGTTTCCACCAGGCTTCCTTCTCGTTGAGCAGGGCGACCACGGTCTCGATTTTCTGCCGGCGGTCCGGCACGCTTATCCGCATGCCTTGCCGCGCGCGCTCGTACTCCGCGATCAGCTCCCTGGGCGGGACGATTTCGAAGCGCACGTAGTCGCGCATGAACTCGAGCACGATGAGCGAGGTCTCCCGCGTCACGATACCGAAGCTGCGGCCCACCCGCAGGATCTCCGCGCGGTTCAACAGGTAATCGGCTTCAAGCTCCGCCACCCTGGCCCGGGCCCAGAACGATGCCGCGAGCGGGCTCCCGCTTGCGCCTTTACCCACCGGCACGAAGATGACCCGCGGCGCACGCCCGGGCAAGCCGAGCGTGATCCGGAGCGTCGCCGAAGGCTCGACGAGCACCCCGGCGATGGCGAGTTTTCCGTTCACCGGGTACGGCGACATCACCTTGAGCTGCGTCGCGCCTTCCGAGCTGACCGCCAGCACGCGCTCGACGGCGAACAGCAGCTTTTCCGCCGCCGCCTTGGTTTCTTCGGCAGTGAGATCCAGGTAGCGTCCGCCACTGCGATGGGCGACGTGCTGCAGCCACGCCGGGTTGGCTTGCGGCGCCGATGAAATGGCGTGTAAGGGAACCCGTGTCTGCGGCAGGCTCTCTTCGCCGAAATTACCCAGTCCGTCGCTGAACAGCAGGTACTCGCCGACCGCGGCGTCCGGAACGAAACTGCCGAAATTCGTGGCGCCGTCGTATATCGTGGATTCGAGCGCGCGCCTCAGTGCGCGCCAGTCACCCTCTACGATCCTGAAAGTCTCTACCGGTTCGGCCGCATCGCGAATGCGCGTGAGTCGAACTTCGCCGTTGCGCATCCTGGCGAAGTAAGCGTCGAGCAGCGCCAGCTCGCGCGTGTGGTTGCGCGCGGCGCCCGATCCCGAGCTGTCCCAGATAACGCCGACGGCAGCCGGCAGCTTTCGCGCATGCCTGGTCGAGCCGGCCGGCAACTCCGAGTAGAAATACTTGCGGCCGTCGTGCTCCTGCGTGAGGGTGCGCACGCCGGCGGGCAAGCCGACCGCTACTTCGAACACGCCTTTGGGGGCGTGGTCGCGGTGTTCGGTTTTCAACTCATACGCCCCGGCGGCGCCGGTGAATGCAAGCCCCCGGCCGGGAGCGCCGCCCGGCACCGGACGCGCGGTCGAGCCGTTCACGCTCACCGCGAGCGAGAATTCGCCGACCTTGCTCCCATACTCCAGCGGCAGCCGATAGATCCCCTGGGCGCCGCGGGTGGCGAGATTCTCGCTGTACCGTATCGCGACCGTGCGCGTGCGTTGCGCGAAGATCGGATAGACCCGCAGCTTGAAATTGTTGCCTTGCGTGACCTGCAGCAGTCCCGGATCGACGCGCTGCCGCGTAATGTCCTCGAACACCTGCTGTCCGCGGCTCTTTTCCACCGGCACCGCGTCACGCAGCTTGCCGTTCACGTCGAGCGCGAAGCCGACGATCTGCTGCCCATCGAGCAGCGGAAACTGCAGCTCGCCCTCGAGCTGGCGGCGGTTGGGGTTGTAGAAGACCATCTCGACGGTGGTCAGCGCGACGCTGCCGGTGATCTCGGCGCTGATCCTGAGCTTCTGCAGTACGATCGGCGATTCGACGGCCGTAGAGACAAAGAGCCGCGGGGGAGCGATGGTCCTGGCAAAGCATGCGTTGGCGGCGAACAATAGCGCAACAGGCAGCAACCACCAGGCAAGCCGGCGGCCGTGGCATGACGTAGTACTCATGGATTCCCCTCCTCGCAAAGCGTTGGGCACCAGTGCCCGCTGCATCGTGCCCCTATGAACGGCCGATCAGGGCAAAAGGGGTTAGGACGGGTTAGGACCTGGTTGACCGCGCAACCTGGCACGCGCATCCCGCTGGAGGCCGAACGCGGCTACCATCTGATGCTGCCGCGTCCCGGCATCACCCTGCGCTACGCGTTTTTCCAGACCGGTGAATGAATCATGACAATCGACTACGACAGGATCGTCAACTGGAGCATCCCCGAAGTGGAGCAGCGCCTGACGAAGCGCGACTCGATCATTTACGCACTGGGTGTCGGGCTGGGGGCCGATCCTTGCGACACGGACCAGCTCAGGTTCGTGTACGAGAAGGATCTGCAGGCGCTGCCGACGATGGCGATCATCCTGGGTTATGCCGGGGCGTGGGCGTCGAAGCATCCCGAGCTCGGCGTCACCGGCAGCCACACGGTGCATGGCGAGCAGGGATTCCGCATCGTGAAGCCGCTGCCGGTCGAGGGTGACCTCCTCGGCCAGACCCGCTTGACCGGCGTCGTGGACAAGGGCCAGGGCAAGGGCGCCCTGCTCATGACTGAAAACACGGTGCGCGAGAAAGCAACCGGAGACGTGATATGCGCGCTGACATCCACGACCTTCTGCCGTGCGGACGGCGGCTTCAATGGCCCGACCGGTCCCGTGAAAGCGCCGCACCCCGTCCCCGACACGGCGCCCCAATTCACTTGTGACCTTCCCACACTGCCTCAGGCCGCACTCATCTATCGCCTCTCCGGCGACTACAACGCGCTGCACGCCGACCCTGCGCACGCACAAAAGGTGGGTTTCAAGTCGCCCATACTTCACGGGCGGTGCACTTTCAGCATCGCCGGACATGCCCTGCTGAAAACGATGTGCGGTTACGACCCGCGGCGGTTCGTCTCCATGGAGGGACGATTCTCGTCGCCCGTATACCCCGGAGAAACCATACGCACGGAGATGTGGCAGGATGGCAACGTGGTTTCATTCCGGTCCACGGTGCCGGCGCGGGGCGTGACGGTGCTCAATAATGGGCGCGCCGAGATACGGTGACGGGTGAGCAATGGTGCCATGCGGACAAAGCGTGCCGGTAACTCGCAGCCTCGTCGAGCGTGGCGGCGCGCGCATCGAGGTTCTCGCTCAAGGCAGCGGACCGCCGGTCGTGATGCTCCCGTCCCTGGGCCGCCCGGCGGAGGACTTCGACGACCTGTCGCTGCCGGAGGACGAGCGCATCCGCTGCATGAAGCACGCGTTCTTCGCGCCGGGCAACGATGCGCGGGTCTGGCTCACGGGGTGGCACGAAGATATGATGCACGCGGAACGCGCCGCCACGGAGGCGACCCCGAGAGAGGAATGGTGGCTCGCGGGGCGCGCGCCGGTGCTCGACGTGCAGCCGGCGCTGGACGTGATGACGCCTCCCGAGAGCAGAAACCGC
>CAZQJF010000229.1:0-5615 GCA_964593735.1 uncultured Streptomycetaceae bacterium
GGGCCTATTTCGACCAATCGAACGAAACTATCATAAAATTCAATAATGTCAAAGTGTTGGAGCGCTTTTTTCAACGCGGAGACAAGCGGTGTTGCGTAACCGCCTAAAGCTACTGGAAGTTTTCCCGGATATGTATCACTTCGTCGCTGCCCCTGCGCACGCCAAAGGTGGCGCGAGCGGTGGGATCCTTGGTGTAGGTGGCCCCGCACCATCGTCCACGCAGGTAGCTCAGGTTGGCCCCGGTCGGCGTCGGAGTCGGTGGCGTCCAGGTCGGGCAGGAATCAATGGTCGTGGTCGTGCCGAGGTTGAGCACGACGTCCGCGCTTCCGTTGTTTGCCGCGCCGGGCGCCGACATCGCGAGCGTGTTTCTGCCCTTGCTGAACGTGCCGACCGCGATGGACGGCGTTGTCTCCGGCGAATTGAGGTTGCCGGTGTAGTTGCCCAATCCGACGTTCGCGGCGCTGATGGACGTGCACCCGTCATCGGCGTTGGTTATAAACGACGAGCCATTCCAGTACTGCGTTTCCATCAGCATGGACAGAGGCAGGAGCGGCGACCCGTTCGCGTTGTTGAGTCGCAGCCGGCCGAAGCGCATTTGCTTGCCGTTGTTGAAAGCGATGCCGTTGCCTGGTGTCGCCACCCCGAAACGCGCCGGGTTCGAAGCGTAAGCAATAGCGGGGGAATCCCCGTCGATCACGTTGATCGCAAGGCTGATCTCGGAGTTGAACGGCGTCACCGGCGTCAAGCGCGTAAAGAACAAGCCGGTGCCGGAGCCGAATGCAATCGAGGCGGTTCCAGCGCCGGTGTCAGCAACAACGGGATCGGTGCCAGCCACTCCGCTGGTGTCAACCGTGCCTGTAGCAGCGGTGTAGGTCTTCCCGGTGAGGCTCCCATTCGTCAGCTTGAACCAGGATGCGCCGGTGTAGTTCTGCGTGGTCGCATTGCCGAGCCCCGCGGAGTTCTTCGCGGTTACGGTAATGACCGGCTGTACCGTGTAACTGAACGTCTGTCCAATGTAGGTAAAGCTACCCCCGCCGCAAGCTGTGGCAAACGTGGGCGTATTGAGCGCGACGTCAAAATGATCCGGCGTAAAGCGCCCGATCACCGCCGAGGCGGATGAGTTGCCGAAGTAGCATCCGTAGCGGCCGCCGACAAGGGAATTGGAAAAATCGGCGGTGCAGTCGCCGTTGCCCTGATCCGTGCTGGCGTTGGTAAACGTGTTGTCGAGGACGCCGTTGATCCCGATGGTGAAGTTGCCGACCTCACTATAGGTAAACGCGGCGGCAGTCGCCGTGCCGGTGGCGGGATTCGCCGCGCCGAAGGCTCCGCCCACGGCCCCATTCTGGATGGCTCCGGCATGAGCCGTGATCTTGGTATTGTCCATGCTGGGCGTACCATCGTAGCCCGCAATCGCGACGGCGGTGATGGTGAAGGCGTCGCCCGCCTTGGCGACTGGCGTACCCGAATTTCCCGTGTTGGTCATGTTCGAGGCCGGCGCGGAAAACGCCGCCGGCCGGATGGTGAAATTGTCCGTCGAGCAGCTCGTCACGGTCGGCGACACCACCGGATAGCGCATGCGCACCCTTACGTCGCGGTATGCATTGGCAACGTTGAAGGCGCCGGTCGTTCCGCGCCCGCTGGTCAGATTCACCGACTGGGTGGTACCGGCTATCGTCGCCGGCGCGCCGGGACAGTTCAGGCCACCGGCTGATCCCGTTACCAGATCAACCTCCACTGTATCGGTGAACGCGGCCTGCTGCACGCCGCCCAGTATCGCCACGATGTCAAGGCTGAACGCGGTGCCCGCCAGCTTGGTGTAGATCTGCCCCGCGATCGCGCCCGCCGCGGTCGAGGTTTCGAAGGCGTTGAGGCTGCCCGGCGGGGGCACGGCAACCACCGCCGGCCGCAGCGCGAGGATATGGGCGTTGCCGACGTCGGCGTCAAGGGAAGCGTTTGCGGTCTTGGCCAACGTCGCGCCGGCCGCCGCCTGCAGCACGTAATTGACCCCGAGGGACTGGTCTCCGTGCTGGACGTCAGCATTAGCCGGTTCCGTCATCCCACCGGGCGGCGTCCACGTTCCGGCCGAGCGGTAAGTGTGGGAGGTAACCAGCATCGTGTTGGCCACCGTCGTGGTGACGCTCGGCGTCGCGTGCGAGAGCGTCGCCGTCGCGCAACTGCCCTGCTGAGTGCAATTGCCGTTCTCGACGTCAACCGGGGTCGCGGTGTCCACGCCCGAAAACGTCGATATGCTGCCCGCGAGATAGCCTGCGGCCGAAAAGGTCCAGGCGTAGCTCGCGGGCTCGGCGGCCCCCGCCGCCAGGCTGTAGACCGCGAGCGAGTTGGCATTCGCGTTGGCGTTGTCCACTCGCCTGACGAGCGTCCAGCCCGCGGGCACGGTGATCGTGAGGGTGTTTGGGCTGAAGCCGATCGAGGCGATCATCACGTCGTTCTGGATCGTGCCGGCCGGCTTGTTGATGGTGATGCTCGACTGCAACGCCGGGCGGAGCGCGAGGATGTGCGCGTTTCCCGCGTCGTCGTCGGGAGCGGGAGTGGCCTGTTTCGCGGCTGTTGCGCCCGCGGCTGCGTGGAGGACGTAGCTCATCTCGGTGGACAGGGCGCCGGACAGGATGACCACCGCCTCCGTCATCGCCGCATCGCCGCCGGACGCGGCCGGCGGTGTCCACGTCCCGGCCGTGGCGTAGCTGTACGAGGCGACCAGCATCGCGTTGGCTACCGTGGTGGTGACGCTGGGTGCCGTCTGCGCGCCAATGACTGTGTTCTGGCCGTTCTCCACGTCAACGGGGGTCGTGGTATCCACGTTCGAGAAGCTGACGATCCCGCCCGCGGCCGCCTGGAAACCGTTTGTGGCGCAGGTCGCAGTGCAAGAGAGATCCCACGTGTAACTGGCGGGCTCGGCGGCCCCCGCCACTTTCTGGTAGACGGCGAGCCCGTTGTCGGTGGGCCCAGGGTTGTCGAGCCGGCGCACGAGCGTCCAGCCGGCCGGGGGAGTGATCCCGACGTCGGTGGAGAGGCCGGGCTGGTTGGTGCGGAAGCCGAAGCTGGCGACCATCACGTCGTTCTGGATCGTGCCGGCCGGCTTGGTGATGGTGATGGTCAGCTGCGGCCGGAGCGCGATGCTCATCATGGCCTTGGCCGTGTTCACTGAAGTGGTTACCGTCGTAGCGTTATAGAGACCCGCCGTCGCCTTCACGCCCGTGGCTATGCCGAGCGCGCCACCGTTATTAGCAGCGGTGGAATTGTCGGTTCGTTCGGTGACGCCTGTGAGGCTGGCGTTAGCCCAAGAAGCATTCGTGAAGGCGGCCGTACCATTCACGTCGGGCAGGGCAGTGGCTATGGCCGCCACGACAAGAGTATTGGCAACCGTGGTGGTCGCGCCCGGGATGGACCCGCTGGTGTCGTTGTTACCGGCTTCTACGCCACCCGCCGTAATATCCCAGGGGTTACCAGTGGTCTCGACGCCCCGAACAGCGATGATGCGCCCAAGCTGGTGATTAAGTGAGTCGGTTGTGACCGGGGCGGTCTGGGTTCCGTTGTATCGTGACCAAAAGACAGTGAGCCGCGTCGCGTTGGCGTTGGCCGCCGTGCCGGTACTCTGCGGGGAGTTGGCAACCGCCGTCCACACTCCGCCGCTCTGGTTGGCGATCGTGATCGCCTGGTTGGACGTCTCCAGGAAGAGCAACAGGAGGTCGTCCACCGCGATGCCCGCAGGAAGCGCAGGCGTGATCGCGGCTGCGTTGGCCGCGACGGCCCCAGCGTTGACAAATGTAGGCACCGGTGCGGGGACCACCGCAGTTCCCGAATTGGCGGCACGGAAAGTTGGAACCGGATGGGTGGCCGAACTGGCGCTGCGGAAAGCGACCTGGGCGTGGGCGACGGCCCCGACCGTCATGCCGGCGAGCGCGCCCATGAGCAGCAAGGCGCGCCCGATCGCGCGCTGCCAGCGCCACAGTGCTACCCTCAGAGTGGTTCGCGTGACGTTCATCACAGTCTCATGACTTCACACCATCCGCACAGCGAGATGCAACAAGCGTTCCCGGTTGCGCGAGCGGCTGCCACCAGTCGCCAAACGGCTGGCGGCGTGACGCATTTCACGCTGTGGCAAGAGGCGCCCGCCGTAATCGCAACGCATCTGTCGGCGTCTCAACTGCACGCGCACCGCGGCGCGGTTGCGGTCGAATCCTTGCATTTGCTCAGGGTTGCCGTTATCCGGCGCTCGACGTAGCCGGAGGCAGGGGCACCGTTGGGACAGGGCGCCTGGTTGCAAGCAGTGGCGATGATTTCATACACCCTGATTTCGCGGTTCGCTTCGGTCGTCGGAGTTTCCGTACAGGTAACGGTGACGGTAAACGGGGACAACGAACCGGCTAGCGCAGGCAGGTTCGTCGGTGATGGCGGGCACGCGGGCATCACCACGACCGGCGAACAAGTGGCCGGATTCAGCGTGTTGTTCGGATCGAGCACCTGATACGCGCCCCATTCGATCCCGGCGCGCGCCGCTTGGTAGGCGCGCACGCCCTGGATGTCGAGTGCCTGGCTGGCTTGCTGCACGCCCGTCACCGAGATGATGAACGCCCCCAGCGCGGCGAGCACCACGATCAGGAAGATCGCGGTGACGATGCTGAACCCGCGCTGCGCGCGAGATCCGCGATTCGTGATTCGTGATTCGTGATTCGTGCTAGGGCACATTGCTGACGTGCGCCTGCTGAAAAAGCCTCACCGATTCGTCACTCTGGGTTATCTGCAAGGTCAACGCCACCACGCCCAGCCGCTCTGTTGCGCCGCCCGTCGTATAGGTGAAATTGCAACCCGTGACATGGGTTGCAAGGAGGGCGCTGCTCCCTCCGCCCGGTGGCGTCGGCTGCGCCGCCGCGATCGCGTAGTTCCAGTGCCGCCGCAGTAATCCGTTGGCCGGCGTAACCAGGTCCGGGGAGCACACGTAGGTCACCGGATACTGCACAACCTGGAAACGCTTGCCGGGAGAGGGAAACGGAAACGGCGATGCCGGCGCCGGGCTGAGCGTGATGGTGCTGCCGGCGCCGCTGCCGGCGGCGCGATTGTCTCCGATGTACGCGTTGGCGGTCGCAACCGCCGGATCGGAGGTGAGGTTGTAGATCACGATGGACTCGCCGCCGGTAAACGCCGGCAGCGGGCCGATCACGTCAAAAGTCGAGTCCGGACCGGTGAATAAGAGAGGGTCGCCGAGCCCTGCGCTGTCCACCTCCGACCGATAACGGCCACCGCCACTCGTCTGCAAGTACTCGAGGTACACGATGCTCCCGACAGTCGTGACGCGGATGCTGTTCGGCAACGCAGTGCGGAGGTCCCGCGTGATGCGGCGCAGCGCGGTGTCGGCGATGTCGGTAAGCTCCGCGCGCCGCGCGGCATCAACGTAGCCCTCGACTGGACGCTTGATGAACACCGCGACGACCGCGGCGACGATGCCGGTGATCGCGATCACCACGATCATTTCCACCAGCGTCACGCCGCGCGCACGTGACAGCCCGTGATTCGTGATTCGTGATTCGTGATTCGAAATGTTTCGCATCATCGTTCAGTTCACGGCAGAGCGTTTGGCGCATAGCGCGTGCGATATC
>CAZQJF010000230.1:0-5613 GCA_964593735.1 uncultured Streptomycetaceae bacterium
CAATGACACGATCGCCGGAGGCACGGGCAACGACACGCTCATCGGCGGCGCCGGTGATGACACGCTGGTCTGGGACCCGCTCGACGGCAGCATCCAGGGCGGCACCGACAGCGCCGAGGGAGACACGCTGCGGGTGGACGGGGCGGGCGTGACGATCGACCTCACGGCCATCGACAACGGCCGCATCACGGGAGTGGAAGTGGTCAATCTCACCGGCAGCGGAAACAACACACTCACGGTTGCGCTCGCCGACGTGCTGGCGATCAATGCGACCGACACTCTCAAAGTGCTCGGCAACGTGGGGGATACGGTGAACGCCGCGGGCTTCGTGCAGGGCGAAGACTCGGGGAGCTTCCATCGCTACACGAGTGGCTTGGCGGTGCTGCTGGTGGACACGGGTGTCAACGTCGTAACCTGACTTTTATGGTGCACCATGGCCCTCATAAATGGCTCGAATAACGATGATGTATTGAACGGCTTCGCGTCCGATGACCAGATCTATGGGTTCGACGGAGACGACGGCTTCGCCGCCGGCGCTGGGAATGATTTTCTCGATGGCGGTAATGGCAACGACCTGTTTCAGGGGAACAGCGGCAACGACACGGCTATCGGCGGGGCCGGCGACGACACCTTCGATCAGGGCCCCTTCGACTCCGGCAACGATTACCTCGACGGAGGCTCGGGGAGCGACACGTTTTTTGGCGCAAGGGGGAACGACACCCTGAGGGGTGGCGAAGGCGCTGACCTGTTCATGGTCGGCTATGAAAAGAACTACACCATAGAAGTCTCCGGTGGCGCCGGGCGGGACGAATTCCGATTCGCCCCGGGAGTTTCGGCCTCGCTCGGTGGTCCGTCGCCCGACGCGGCCCACTACACGGTGACCGATTTCGCAGCCGGGACGGGCGGCGATTTCATTGACGTCAGCGATTTGCTCCTGAGGAGCGCGGAGTACGGCCACTACGACGGCGGCAACCCGTTCAGGGCGGGCAGCATCCTCCGCTGGATGCAGGATACGGTCACAGGGGACGCACACTTGCAATGCGACCTTGACGGGCCGCTGCCGGCCGGCAATTTCTGGACTTGGGGCACCGTCCTCACGCTGGAAGATACCGACTGGCATCTCCTCACGTCGGCAAACTTTGCGGGAGGAATCAATCCCAGCGGCGCGGCGGTGGCCGGAGAGTCTTTGGTCGGTACCATCGATGCGGATTCTCTTGCCGGTGGATTCTTTAACGACACCCTCGACGGCGGCGACGGAAACGACACCATCCGCGGCAGCGGCGGTGACGACCTGATTGACGCCGGCAGCGGCGACGACCGCATCGTCAGCGGACCGGGCAAGGACACGGTCAGCGGCGGCGCGGGCGACGACATTATTCATGTGTTGGATGCGAACCAGGGCGCGGTAGCCGCCGGAGGCGCGGGTCGGGATATCTACGTCGTTGCGGCGCCGCCAGGGGCGACGGGGCGCAACTACAAGGTCACCGATTTCGACACCAATGCCGCGGGCGATCTGATCGATGTGGATGAGCTGATCTACCTGAGCGCGAACCCGCTTCCCGGCGGGGAGGTTAACTTTACCGGAGGAAATCCCTTCGATCCCGCGCTGTCGTTTCTCCGGTTCGTGCAGAGCGACAGCGACGACGTGAAGCTCCAATGGGACCGTGACGGTAGCGGCGGAAGCGCGTATGCCTGGCGCAATGTCCTGACGCTGGAGGACACGCTGCTGGCGGACATCACGACGAACCACATCGTGCACGGCATTCCGCTGGACGGCTCCGCTGCCCCCGGCGCGGGACTCACCGGAACTGACAGCGGCGAAATTCTCGAAGGCGCATATGGCGCCGATACCGTAACCGCGCTTGGTGGTGATGATTACATCAACGGCAATCCTGGGGACGACCGCATCGACGCGGGCACCGGCAATGACACCATAGAAGCCGGAATGGGAAACGACACGGTATACGGCGGGCTCGGCGACGACATAGTCGGCCAATCCGCGCTCGGTCTTCTGTATCCGACCGGAATGCTCGGCAACGACCGGGTATTCGGAGGCGAGGGACGGGACCACCTGGACGACAACTACGGCAGCAACCTCCTGGACGGAGGGGAGGGTGACGACCTCCTCTGGGTGCACGCGAGCGATCTGGGCGTCACCACCCTGGTGGGCGGGGCTGGGCGCGACCAGATCGGTTTTTTCGGGGACGCGTTCAACAACAAGTTCCAGATGACTGATTTCGAGGCCGGCGCCGGCGGCGACCTTTTGGACGTTGACGAGCTTTTCGCCAAGAGCATAGGACTCGATGGAAACCCGTTCTCGCTGGGTTATCTGCGGCTCGAGCAGGCGGGGACGGACACCCTGTTGAAATGGGACCGCGACGGAGCGGCCGGCAGTCAATTTACCTTCAAGACCCAGCTCAGGCTCAAGGGCATCACGGCCACCAGCATCACCTCCGATAACTTCGTCGGCCAGCTTGTCGTGGGCACTGACGGCAACGACGATCTCGTCGGCGGCCTCGGCAACGATACCGTGCAGGGCTTGGCCGGCGACGACACGCTGGACGGGTCGCTCGGAAAAGACACTCTGGAAGGCGGCTCGGGGAGCGACCTCTATTACGTGGACCACGTCAACGACGTGGTGGTGGAAGAGAACAACGACGCGCCGGCGGCGCTGCTGCTGCCGGGCAGCGGGATCGGAACGTTCGGCCCGGGGCTGCTGGATGTCGCAGCCATTACCGACACGGTGATCGCGGCGGTGAACTACAGCCTCGCAAACATGGCCTTCGTGGAGAACCTGACGCTCGCCGGTGCGGCGTCGCGGGCCACCGGCAACGCGCTCGCCAACAGGCTCACGGGCAACGCGGGCGCCGACACGTTGAGCGGCGGCGGCGGCAACGACACCCTCGACGGCAAAGGCGGTGCGGACACCCTGAAGGGCCTCGGCGGCAACGACAAGTTGCTCTGGGGCACCGGAGACGTGAAGCTCGACGGCGGCGCCGGCACGGACACGATAAAACTGTCCGTCAAACTCAACCTTACGACACTGGACAATTCGAAGTTCGTGAGCCTTGAGCAGATCAACATGGCGGGCGGCGGCGGCGACGTGCTCACCCTGAACAAGTCGGACGTGCTGGATATGTCCTCGACCGACATACTAAAGGTGCTGGGCGATACCGGCGACGTGGTGAACGCCGTGGGCTTCGTGCAGGGCGCAGACTCGGGGAGTTTTCACCGCTACACGAATGGTGTGGCGGTACTGCTGGTGGAAACCGATGTCAACGTCGTCATTTGAGTGCGCAATGAGTAACGAGACGGGGGTGACTGATAAGCTGGCAGTGGGCGGCCGTCAGTTTTCAGCCGCCAGCCGCCAGCCGCCAGTTTTCAGCCGTCAGACTGCAAACTGCCCACTGCAAACTGCAAACTTTTCGTCACCCATCACGTATCACCGGTAATTTATGGCGATCATCTACGGCACAGATCAAAACGACCGTTTGAGCGGCGGCGCGGCCGACGACACGATCTACGGCTACGGCGACGTGGACAACCTCATGGGGTTCGCCGGCAACGACTGGATCGACGGCGGCACCGGCAACGATGACCTGAACGGCGGCGTCGGCAACGATACGCTGATCGGCGGCGACGGCGACGATGTGCTCGACGGGTGGAGCGGTAACGATTCCATCATCGGCGGCGCGGGCGACGATATATTCGCGTTCATCGACGGCAACGACACGGTGGTGGGCGGCGCCGGCAACGATGTCATCCGGGCGGACTGCGCTGCCGGCTATGCCCCGGTGGCGACGGGGGGCGACGGACAGGACAGGTACTGGATAGGCACCAATTCCTCCGGGACCCCCGCGCTGGGCGTCTTCCGGGTGACCGATTTCGACGCCGGTCCGGGTGGCGATCTCATCGACGTTCAGGGCCTCCTCGAGATGAGCGCCAGGGACGGCGGCTGGTATGAGGGCGGCAATCCGTTCAGCCCGTCGCTCGGGTTTCTGCGGTTCCAGCCGTCGGGGGCCGACACGAACTTCCAGTGGGACCCGGACGGCACCGCCGGCGGTAACTCGTGGATGACGGTGCTCACGCTGCAGGATGTGCAGGCGCCAGCCATCACTTCGGACAACATCGTCGACGGCATTCCGCTCGATGGCTCGCCCGTTTCCGGCCGGGAAATAAGCGGCACCGCGGGCGCCGATTCGCTCGAGGGCTGGCTTTTCGACGACACAATCGACGGGCTGGGGGGAGACGACTCGCTCGTCGGAGGCCACGGCGACGACGTCCTGCGCGGCAGCGGAGGCAACGACCTGCTCAGCGGCGGATCCGGCAGCGACACGATGCTCGGCGGAAGTGGCAATGACACCATCTCCGGCCTGACGCCGGCGAGCTATGCGACCGGCGGCGAGGGACGCGACACCTTCGGCATCGGCGGCACGGTCACGGATTTCACGCCCGGCGCGGGTGGCGACCTCATCGACCCGACTGTGTTGCTCTTCGGGCATTCCGGCGGCAATCCCTTCGACCGGGCACTCGAATTCCTGAGCTTCGTGCAGGTCGGGCGGCACACGCAACTGCAGGAGGATGGCTACACGCACCTGACGCTGCGAAATGTGCAGGCGACGAGCTTGACGGCCGACAACGTGGTCGGCGGCATCCCGCCCGATGGGAGCTCGCGACCCGGGGACACAATCGTCGGATCAGCCGGCGACGACATCCTTCGCGGCAGCGTGTTTGAAGACGTGATCTACGGCAGGGGAGGGCACGACAATCTCGACGGGGGCGCGAGCAGCGATCTGCTGGAGGGCGCTGCGGGCAACGATGCGTTGTACGGCGGGCAGGGAAACGACACGTTGCGCGGCGGGGCCGGCAACGACTCATTCAACTGGAACGGCGATCACAACACCTTTGCTGGCGACGACTTCATGGTCGGCGGCGCCGGCGACGACTCGTTCATAGATGGCAACGGCCGCAACACCATCGACGCCGGAGACGGCGCCGACAGCATCACATTCCAGACCGGCCCCTACAATACCGGCGCCTGCACCGTCACGGGCGGCGCGGGCCAGGACATTTATTTCTTCCGCGAGGCGGACAGCAATCGGGGCGACGTGATCACCGACTTCGCCGCCGGCCCGGGCGGTGACATCCTCGGTTCCGATGATCTCCTGGGGATAATCGCTCGCGGCGGGTTCACCGGAGGCAACCCGTTCGATCTCGGCTACTTGCGCCTCGTGCAATCGGGCACCGACACGCTGCTGCGCGTCGATCGCGACGGTGCGGCCGGCAGCGACTACGGCCTGATCACGATGGCCAGGCTGCTCAACGTCACCAAGAACACCATCACCTCGGACAACTTCTCCGGCGGGCTTGTCGTCGGCACCGCCGGCGACGATTTGCTGGTCGGTGGGCTCGGCGACGACACCGTGCAGGGGCTAGCCGGCAACGACACGCTCGATGGCTCGTTCGGAAGAGACACCCTGGAAGGCGGCTCCGGCAGCGATCTCTATTACGTTGACCACGTCAACGACGTGGTGGTGGAAGACTCCAACGTCCCTGGCGCTCTGCTGCTGCCGGGCGGCGGGATCGGATCTTTCGGCCCTGGGCTGCTGGACG